>JAVVZN010000508.1:0-500 GCA_036650555.1 Rikenellaceae bacterium | reverse complement strand
AGTATGAAAGTTTCAACGTGACCATTTCCTTTTAAGAAGAATGGCGTGTCTGGAGAAACTTTTGTCCATGTTACATTATCTTTACTTGTAGTTATTTCAATATTATGAGTACGAGAATTGCCTTTACGTGCAGCAATTTTAACAGCAGAAACAGTTACAACTTCTGAGCCAGCCCCCATATCAATAGTAAAGGCATGAGGAGGTTTTGCTCCTGCTTCCCATGCTTGGTGCCAATATGTATCAAGATTGCCATCTAGCATTTTGTCTGCTCCACCGTTGCTTCCTTCACTGGCAGATTGAGATGTTATATCAATCATCTTCCAGTCTTTTCGATCTAGGTCGATAGATGTGTTGAATGTTGCAGTGAATTGGTTTTGATCGCCATCTTTTTCTCCAATATATATAGGAAATCCTCCCTCTTTACCAGAAGATTCACTTCCAACCATTCTAACTGGTAGAGCATAAGATGTGTAGCCCAATTTGCTTTTATCAACAGTAAC
>JAVVZN010000507.1:266-501 GCA_036650555.1 Rikenellaceae bacterium | reverse complement strand
AAGGTGTTAAAAAAATAACAGGAAAAGATATTAAATTTGAACAGGTCGATTGCTGCGATAAAAAAGCGTTTGGAGAAGTGTTCAAAAAATATAAATTCAATTCTGTAATTCACTTTGCAGCATTTAAAGCTGTTGGCGAATCGGTTGGTGAGCCTTTGAAATATTTCCACAACAATCTATTCTCTTTGATCACTCTGCTTGAGTTGATGAAAGAAAATGGCGTTAAAAACATTGT
>JAVVZN010000507.1:0-256 GCA_036650555.1 Rikenellaceae bacterium | reverse complement strand
AGATGAACTTCCAGCAACAGAAAACACCCCTCGTAAGATGGCAAACTCTCCTTATGGCTACACAAAACAGGTTGGAGAAGATGTGCTACAACAAACAACATACGCTCTTAAAGGTAAGCTTTCATGTATAGCACTTCGTTATTTTAATCCGGTAGGTGCGCATCCATCTGCTCTTATTGGTGAGCTTCCAAAGGGTGTTCCTAATAATCTTGTTCCTTTCATCACACAAACTGCTGCTAAAGTAAGAGAGTGTTTG
>JAVVZN010000506.1:0-502 GCA_036650555.1 Rikenellaceae bacterium | reverse complement strand
TAGCTTGGGGCTCTTATCATATTGGTGGAACTTTTTATATAAAGGGTGGAGCTGGAAAGTTTTCTGATACATTTGTAGAACAAATTAAGGCTAATGGTGGTGATGTTTATTTATCTAATGAAATTGTTAAAATAGATGTAGACTCCAAAAAAGTAACAGCAATACATACAAAAAAAGGTGAAAAATATATAGCTGATGAATTTATATTTGCCTGCGATCCAAATGGTTTAGTTAATTTAATGGATAGTAGTAATGATGTAGTTAGTAACTATAAGAAAAAACTTGATAAACAGGATATAGGAATTAGTTTATCACAGTTATATGTAGGCTTAGATTGCAAAACAACTGAAGTTGGTATTAAAAAAGCTGATTATTTAATTAATAATGTGGATAATAACTTTAAGAACCTATCGATGAGCTATATGCCAAAAGAGATGAGAATTAAATACTATACAGCATTGGAAAGTGTGGAAAGTGAAGAGTGGGATTTAACTTACTTTAT
>JAVVZN010000505.1:0-503 GCA_036650555.1 Rikenellaceae bacterium | reverse complement strand
CTTATAGGGCATCACTCACCCCGAAAAATTCCATTTTACAAAGATAATATTTTATTACGAAACATCAATCTAATTTCAGAAGCTGTTTTGATTTGTTTTCAAAATTTTATTACTGCTATTTTTTCGCCGATTTAGGACATCTCCCTAGTATCATTCTTCTACGAAAAGATCAAAAACGGTTTCGGGTCTCACCAAATTGTGCACCATCCACCCCATTTTCGCTGGTTCCACCAAATTCGGCGCGTTGTCGTCGATAAAAAGTGTCCTTTGAGGGTCAAATTTAGCTGTCTCTTGGACAACTTCATAAATTTCGCGCTCCGGTTTACGCAATTTCATCTCGTCCGAATAAAAAACCTGGTCGAAAAACGATTTAAATGGCCTGCCAAATGGATTCTCGCAATCGAACTTATGTTCAAAGAAATCGTGATGCAATTTATTTGTATTACTTAGCAGGATTATATTGTATTTCTTGGCTAATTTATCCAGCAACTCAAACTTTGTGT
>JAVVZN010000504.1:0-505 GCA_036650555.1 Rikenellaceae bacterium | reverse complement strand
CTCTAGGATCCCCTGAGCCATAGTAATTGATGCTGGAATGCCATACTTTTCCATCTCCTCAATGGCAAGAGTCTTGTATTTATCTATATATGCTTGTTGTGGATCTATTTTCTGGGCATAAACCGCCGTTACGCAAAGCAAGAAAAAGATAGGAAGTAATTTTTTCATCATCACTGATATTAAAAAAGCTATTTGAACTCAAATATTTATTATGATTCACTCCTTAGCAGCCAAAATCCTACACCATATATAAAATAGTGCACTAAGGTGACCACAAAAATACCATTAAGAACTGACGTTTGCAAAAAGTTAGAGCATAATATGTTTGTAAATATAAAAAAAACTTGTATGTTTGCCATGGTATTGATTTAAAAAGAGATAAAAATATAATTTTTAAGATATGTTTATAGAGATTTGCAACAAGATATTTGCCGAATCCATTGCCAATTATCATCGTTATGATAACGTGGATCACCCTATTGAGAACCACTATCCAGCAGGCTCA
>JAVVZN010000503.1:0-508 GCA_036650555.1 Rikenellaceae bacterium | reverse complement strand
CTAAGACAGATATTTTATCGCATGATATTGGATACTCCCTAGTGCATAAAAATGCAGAAAAAGATACTAGTGAATTTTTATCAACTGGTGAGCAAAATGTTATTTCATTGATATTATTTTTGATTTCATATAAAGAATATGACATCACACCAACCTTTGAAAAAAATAAGGTGGTAAAGATGCAAAGTTGTAAATACTTTGAAACAAATGTCATAGAGGTCGATGGGTCTTTAGAGCGCGACTACGCTGTACTCGATAGCTTTGTGATCTATATCGCAGTTGAGGGGAAAGTACAGATCAAATACGACGAAGGCACAATATCAGTTAGTTGTGGCGAATCTATTCTTATCCCTGCATCAATTTCAGATGTAGTACTTCAAGGTCATGGTAAGTTGATAGAGGTATATATTCCTTAATTAGTCGTCGCAGAAAAAGTGCCTTAGGATTACTTTCCACGGAAACGGCGCACATTTCACAGATTTTGAGCTATGACAATGCTCACGTACTG
>JAVVZN010000502.1:0-518 GCA_036650555.1 Rikenellaceae bacterium | reverse complement strand
AAGATTCAAAAATAACTCTTTAAAATTTTATATCATGGCTTACAAAATTAACAAAGACATGTGTACTGCTTGTGGTACCTGTATTGATGAATGTCCGGTAGAAGCAATCAGCCCGGGAGATTTCTACGTTATCGATCCGTCGATCTGCACCGAGTGCGGAACTTGCGCTGACGTTTGCCCTGTTGAAGCAATTCATCCGGAATAAGCAATCAAACACACAGTAATCAAATAAAAAACGCTTCTCTGGAAAGAGAAGCGTTTTTTGTAGCTTGCCCAATAACGATAAATCTACCCCCACCCAACATCCTGTAAAACAACCTATTCGATCCGAAAAACAACACACATCACCCTTCCCTAAACCAACAAACTCCGGACAAAGCCTGACTTATCGTGAAATAAAGCGAGTTATTTAACGCAAAATAATTTCACTCTCACCAATCAAGAAACCTTCCATGTAGACCGTCAGGTGATACTTACCCCCCACAATCCCGGAACCATTATAGTAAAGACTTACGTTC
>JAVVZN010000501.1:0-518 GCA_036650555.1 Rikenellaceae bacterium | reverse complement strand
AGTAATCCTACGGCACTTTTTTAGCGACGACTATCTAATTCTGTTTAGAGATTTTATTAGCATCTCATCTTTCATTATACCACGAAATGCTAAGTAGGTGAAGATGATTGAAACAGCAGGAAACACATCGACCACCGAGTATGAAATGCCTGGGGAGAAGTTTGTTATGGCACGGTTCATCTGCTCAACAAATGCAACACTTCTGTATAGTGAATAACCAGTGAAAACTTGCAATCCGAGCAGCATTGCCATATTTGTAAAACACATGCGCACTTGAAACATGCGGTTTTTGTAGAAGAATATTGTGGTTAGAGTTATGAGTAATGATATAGATAATATTACAGAAAAATAGATGCTGCCACTG
Organism: Rikenellaceae bacterium; assembly: GCA_036650555.1. Taxonomy (GTDB): domain Bacteria; phylum Bacteroidota; class Bacteroidia; order Bacteroidales; family Rikenellaceae; genus CAMQVM01. The sequence goes on along the minus strand of JAVVZN010000501.1, from coordinate 154 downwards.
ACTGCTGTCAAAGTGTTTTGTGCGCCTTCGCCTATCATAAAAGGTTTTACTTGCAGCTCTACGACTGTGGATGTTAATGTTTCATGGCTTTCTATGGTTGCCAAAGGAAGCAGAGCCATTGCTGTAAGAAGTGCTACAACTATAATCAAATATA
>JAVVZN010000500.1:0-531 GCA_036650555.1 Rikenellaceae bacterium | reverse complement strand
CGCAAAAGGAATTCACACAAATTTATCCTAAACCAGGTTGGGTAGAACATGACCCTATGGAAATATGGGGATGTCAAAGTGGTGTAATGAGAGAAGCTATAGAAACAACATCCATAGACCCTAAGGATATAGCAGCCATAGGAGTAACTAATCAAAGAGAAACTACTATAGTATGGGACAAGGAAACTGGAATACCAGTATATAATGCTATAGTTTGGCAATGCAGAAGAACATCAGAAATATGTGATGAATTAAAAGAAAAGAATTTAGGAGAAACTATAAAAGATAAAACAGGTCTTATTATAGATGCTTATTTCTCTGCTACAAAAATAAAATGGATATTAGATAATGTAGAAGGTGCTAGAGAAAAAGCTAATAGAGGAGAACTTTTATTTGGAACAGTTGACACTTGGTTAATTTGGAAGTTAACTGACAAAAAGGTTCATGTTACAGATTACTCAAATGCATCTAGAACAATGATGTTTAATATAAATACCCTAAAGTGGGATGAAGATATATTAAGAGAATTAG
>JAVVZN010000499.1:0-535 GCA_036650555.1 Rikenellaceae bacterium | reverse complement strand
ACTGGCTTATATCCCATCACTTAATTTTGCTCCACAAGGCAATATATCAAGTTTCGACAATCGTAGCGCAACAAAAACCTACAATGTTGGCGCCTCAACAAGTTGGGAGATAGATATATTTGGTAAACTTACCAATGCAAAGCGCGGAGCAGAGATGGTTGTTGAGCAAAGTAACGCATATCGTCAAGCAGTGCAAACAATGCTTGTTGCCACTATCTCTGACAGCTACTACACTCTTCTCATGCTAGATTGCCAATTAGAGATAAGTCGCCGAACACTGCTCAACTGGCAAGAAAATGTTAGAGTAATGCGAGCCTTGAAAAAGGCAGGTCAAGTTAATGAGGCTGCTGTGGCACAATCAGAGGCTAATTGTTTGTCGGTAGAGGCATCGGTTGTGGCTCTCGAGCGCCAGATTAATCAGATGGAAAACTCATTATCTACATTCTTGGCAGATGCTCCTCATGCTATCGTGCGTGGTAGATTAGAGGATCAAATATTTCCTCAACAACTTGCAGTAGGCGTGCCCTTGCAGATG
>JAVVZN010000498.1:0-558 GCA_036650555.1 Rikenellaceae bacterium | reverse complement strand
AAGAAACCTTGCGAACTAATATCATGCAGTTGCATGAATAATATTTATAAAATAGAGCATAAAATTTCAAAATTACATACCATGGCAATTTTAAAATTTGACAAACACGAATTAACGAATTTAGAGTATTCTCTATCAAGAGAGTTCATAAGTACAAACAGAGCTGGTGGCTATATGAGCACTACTATTGTTTGTTGTAATACTCGAAAATATCATGGGCTAATGGTATGCCCAATTGATAACTACGAAACGCAAAATTTTGTACTACTATCTTCGTTAGATGAAACAATTATTCAACATGGGCAATCTTTCAACCTTGCCATTCATGCTTTTCCAAATGTATTTGAGCCCAAAGGACACAAATACATCAGAAGTTTTGAATACACCCCAACACCTACACTCATATATAGAGTAGGTGATGTGGTTGTGAAAAAAGAGCTGCTATGGCTCCACAACAAGCAAAGATTATTGATACGTTACACTCTAATTGAGGCAACGTCGCAAACCACATTAAGGCTTCGTCCTTATCTTGCATTTCGTCAGACACACACATTAAGC
>JAVVZN010000497.1:0-560 GCA_036650555.1 Rikenellaceae bacterium | reverse complement strand
AAACAGAAGAAAATAGGACTCATTTTAGGCATAGCCGTTTTTGTAGCACTGCTATTATCGCCTGCGCCCGAAGCTATGTCTATGTCGGCATGGCGCATGGTGGCTGTTGTTTCACTTATTGCTATTTGGTGGATTAGTGAAGCTATTGAATTGTGTGTAACAGCCCTTGTACCGATAATTTGTAACCGTCTCCACAATAACGTATAGTAAATAACCTGTCCAACTTTTGGGGGTCACTTCAAATTTAATAATCGGAGGGTTTGAATTTACTATACGTTATCGTGGAGACGGTTACTATCGTTGAGACGGTTCCCATACTATCGGGGAGACGGTTACGTTACACGACGGTTACGACGGTTAAGTTTTTTACCAATATACAAAAAAATGAGTTCGGCATTTTACCGAACTCATTAAATATAAATATTATTTTTACAATTTTAGAGATATTACACTCTTACGATTGTTTTAAAGATTATTTTGTACCAATTTCAACCTTTTGGAATGCAGGGGTACCTGTTCCAGCAGGAATTAAGTGACCGCAAATAACATTTTCTTTTAGT
>JAVVZN010000496.1:0-562 GCA_036650555.1 Rikenellaceae bacterium | reverse complement strand
TGAAACCGTAGCGGCTCCCGACAGCGACCAAAATACCAACCAAAACACCGTCCACACCGAGGTGCACTACGTCAGAAATCCCTTCCGGATTTTCGCCACTATTCTACGGGTGGGTCTCCTGATTCTAGTGCTGCTGGTGATTTTCGACAGCGGCCGCTACAACCGGTACCGCAGGCGTTACATGGGCCCCGGGATGCCCCCGCCCCCCTTCGTGTACTACCCCCTCTTTTTCGGCAGACACCACCATCACCACCACGACCACTGGGACGATAACGACCACCACAATGGCGGCGGCTTTGGTGGTTTCGGCGGCGGCGGATTTGGGGGCGGCAGCTCCTCCGGCGGCGGCGCAGGCCGCAACGGCTCCGGCAGCTCCGGCGGACACTTCGGCGGCTTCGGCGGCGGTGGGTTCGGCGGTGGTGGCGGATTTGGCGGCGGCGGCTTCGGGGGCGGCAGCTCCGGTGGCGGCGGCGCAGGCAGATAGCAGACAGAAAAGAGGACATTGCCGTGGAAAACGCTCAAATGACCGCGCTCGGCACCCAGCGCTCCTGTATTCGGGAGC
>JAVVZN010000495.1:0-575 GCA_036650555.1 Rikenellaceae bacterium | reverse complement strand
CAACACAACCTCCATAGATTTTGAGAAATTAAATACTAGTGTTGTCATATTGGTTCTCTATTACACTCATTGCGAGCAATTATAATGCAAATGTACTCTATTTTGTAGGAAACCAAAAATACTTTTTGCCATACCACAAATATAGTAAACTTCCACACCCTTTGTCCTCCCCACCCAAATTATTTCTCAAATTGGGGTGTGCTTGAGCACTTGCCTGATAACTGTAAAGATACGCTTATTTTGCCTCTTTTGATCATGACATTTGGCAGATAAGGCCTAAACTGTTTAAATTTGTCTGCTAAAAATTGGTAATAAACAAAAAAGCACTTATCTTTGCACACCGAAAACAAGAGTATGGTGAGGCTTGCAACGCCGTTATGCAAGGTTATTTTCTCCCCATTTTAATCCATCGAGATGTAGCGCAGCCCGGTTAGCGCACCTGCTTTGGGAGCAGGGGGTCCCAGGTTCGAATCCTGGTATCTCGACAAGAGTCCGCCGAAACAGCGAACATGTATTTCATAACTCCCTCGCCTTTTGGCGAATCCTATCTACACTTCGGGGTGTAGCGCAGTCCG
>JAVVZN010000494.1:0-578 GCA_036650555.1 Rikenellaceae bacterium | reverse complement strand
TAGGGACGACACTAGATCTTGAATTTGTTTCAAAGGCTGGTGTTGCAGTCGTTGCTCTGGTGTTTTTTGCTATGATATTTAGGATGATAGGAGTTGCCGCATCAACGACAAAAACCAAACTTACTATCAACGAACAATTGTTCTGCATGATAGCCTATATTCCAAAAGCAACTGTGCAAGCAGCAATTGGATCATTGCCTTTAGCAATGGGGCTTCCATGTGGTAAAATAGTTCTTACTGTTGCCGTGCTTGCTATTTTGATAACCGCACCCCTCGGAGCACTCGGCATTGATCTCACATATAAAAAGCTACTGAGTGCTAGCAGTAATCTGCATTATAAAGAACCAATTCCAACAGATAATATTGAAGAAGAGTTAGAAAAATAAAATAGCTTCTAAAATTTCAAAATTATTACTTACCTTTGGGTGGAACTATAACAGCTGCTACCGCAGCAGCACCTGAAAACAGCTTCTTAGATGTTTTTAATTGTTTTGAGAGTTAATTTATTGAATAGTAGGCTGTTTATGGGTTTTTAAGGGGCGACTAAATAATGGCAAATCACACTATTACACATTACA
>JAVVZN010000493.1:0-579 GCA_036650555.1 Rikenellaceae bacterium | reverse complement strand
CCCTCTTTCTCCGCTGAAAATCTTTATAATCAAGTAGTTACAAACATTACACGCAAAATTACACACAACAATGTAGTTTTGCGTGTCTCTTTTTGACCATTAAGCCAGATTGACAGAACAAAAACAGAAATAAAAATAGCTCTAAAATAACTTCGGCAACAAATTCAAACAGCTTCTTAATTGCTGTGCAAAATTAATAGAAGAAACAGCTCTTATCCGTGGACTTGATTTATTAATTAAATGATCGGTCGTAGATAGACAAATACAACCATTTAACGGACATATATATCCACTTAGCTCAGAGCGTGATAATCCTCCAAACCTTTAACAACTGGTATATCATCTCATCATACAGATTTAACGAACAAAAAAGTCGTCTTTCACCAGACTTCACATGTCAAGTTCAACGAAACGCAAGATGATAAGCAACTCCAAAGTGCTTCAGATAGCGTTGTAGAGTAATAGTAATCTACAATTACTGAATCACCCAAGTTATATCCAATTATATTCCATTAGATATTTGTTCCATTGGAATATAATACATATCTTTGTGGCAGAATTGATAGCAGGAAGAATGAA
>JAVVZN010000492.1:0-601 GCA_036650555.1 Rikenellaceae bacterium | reverse complement strand
AGACAAAATCGGATTAAAAAAATAGATCAATTTAATAGATAATATCCTAAAAATAAGCGAATTAAATTTGGTAGATTCAATAAAAATGTGTATATTTAAACAATAAAACGACTAGAAACTATGGACTTAACTATTATCCAAAATAAAATTTATGAGATAAGAGGGGAGCGGGTGATGCTGGATTTTGATTTGGCAACGCTATATCAAGTTCAAACAAAACGATTAAAAGAACAAGTCAAACGTAACATTGAACGTTTCCCAAATAGATTTATGTTTGAACTTTCATCTGAAGAATGGGAACAACTGGTCGCAAATTGCGACCAGTTACCAAAAAACATCAAACATAGCTATATCAGGCCAATGGCATTTACTGAACAGGGTGTAGCTATGTTATCAGGAGTACTCAAAAGCGATATAGCTATTCAGGTAAGTATAAATATTATGGATGCCTTTGTAGCCATGCGCCGATACCTACTCTCTGCTACAACACAAAACAAAGAGATAGCGCAGGTGAAAGAAGAAATAAAAGAGCTAAAAGAATACATAGAAGAGGTCTTTGCCGATTATAACGATATAAACGAAGATACGGCAATGCAAATGG
>JAVVZN010000491.1:0-629 GCA_036650555.1 Rikenellaceae bacterium | reverse complement strand
CTAGTTTTTACTCCCCAAGCATCATAGTTCCCATCACGCCCACCGTTGCACCTAAAGAATAGATGATCGTTGAATGAAGCGCCCTGTTCGTTTTCAATATTTAGCCATTTGGTCGTCTTTTTTTTCACGTTGGATATTTGATCCCATGTTGGCGTTTTCCATTTAATAGCTGCATTGCCGACAGAAAGAAATTCACATGGATCTGTAAAGTTCATTATCCCCGCAGTAGTACCATCATAATCCAAAGCAGATATCACGGTATAGTCTACATACGCACCCTGAGTGGCAGTCATCACACCACCATCTTTCTTTGGTATATAATGTTTACTAGAGTCATTGAACCATGGGGTAAGATCCGTATTTTCATGACCAAAGCCAATAGACTTCCTCCAGTGAAACCATAGACCATAGTCACTTCCACCACCGATAACGTAACACATCGTGCCGTCGGGGCGGTGGCCGATTTCGACATTACCTGTTGCCCATTTCACACCATCAATTTCCACATAAGGCCGCTGAATGACCACCATACGGATGTCGCTCTCCGATGGAGTGTCACTCTTGGTGAGGTAAATATTTGCCATACGCTTGTCGTTGGCCATGGTTGTCTTGTCCATATGAAGCCACTT
>JAVVZN010000490.1:393-650 GCA_036650555.1 Rikenellaceae bacterium | reverse complement strand
GAACTGGTGGCTACTATGCTGCTCAATATAGATTGTGTTGTATAATTGTCTGTTGTAGACATTGAGTTTAAGGTATTTACCAGAACCTTTGGTAGACTGAGCAAACCCATCGTTTCTCTTTGGCGAGCAAGCTAGTAGCAGTAAGGTTGTTATAGTTAAAATTATGCGCATAAGTTATCTTTTCCAATCTTTAGCAAATATCTTGCAAGTATTGGAAAAATGCAAATTCGACTATTTCGTAAAATCCTCATTTAGCT
>JAVVZN010000490.1:0-383 GCA_036650555.1 Rikenellaceae bacterium | reverse complement strand
CAGAAAAAACTAGGATGAAACAGCTCTAAAAAACTTCGATAACAAATTTAAAGAGCTTCTTAGAAGTGACAAATTACTTTATCAAAAGGAATCACCACTTCAGTGTCGCCGGCATAACGTGGGCCTACCTCATAAAGATTGTAGTAAAACACAACTCCTTGTGAACTGAAACCTATCTCTTTAGGGAAAGGTAGTTCGGCTGGAGCCACAAACATAGTTGCCTCAGAGGCAGGTGTGTCGAGCGAAATGTCGCGAACTATACAGAACTTCTTTCTTACCTCTTGGAGTAGCTCTGGGGTGAAGTCTATTAGATCTTCAATTGGAATTATTTTGCCAGTTTTGTTGTCGAAGTTAAGATAACATACATTGCTGTAACCGTTTGC
>JAVVZN010000489.1:0-659 GCA_036650555.1 Rikenellaceae bacterium | reverse complement strand
GTAACCGTCTCCACGATAACGTCTTGATATAGCCATATCGTAGTCTTACTTTTGTATCATTCAAACCCCAACCACTATGAATGATATTTTATTAAGCACGAACCTCACAGCGAGGTACTATTTTTACACATCATGCGTCGATATGCGCAAAGGAGCGCACTCGCTATATCACATGATAAAGCAGAGTGATAATTTCTCTGCATTGAATGGCGATTATTTCATCTTTATAGGAGCCACACGCAAGAGCATAAAAATAATTTGGTGGCATAAAGACGGCTTTGCCATGTACTGTAAACGACTTGAACTAGGATGCTTTGTTCTGCCGACACAAATCACAAACAGCCTGTTTTACGAACTCACAAAGGCTCAGATAAGCCGCTTAATTCATGGAGTAAGATACCGTAGCGTAGGCGGTGAATTACGGCTGAAGGCAATATTAAACATCTGATAATCAGAATAAAAAAAGTGAAAAAAGATTGGATTTCCCTTGCGAGATCCAATCTTTTTTTGTACCTTTACACTATGAATAACAATGAGTTAAATGCTTTTTTGATAGAGCAGAATCAATTATTATCGGCAACTGTTACGGCGCTTAGCCAATTAGTTGAATCCCTGACAGCAAAGATTGATAGCCTTGAACAGGCATTGTCACAGAGAGA
>JAVVZN010000488.1:0-666 GCA_036650555.1 Rikenellaceae bacterium | reverse complement strand
AGAAACAACAGAACCTTCACCTCCACTTAGGAAGTGAGTACTCCGATCTTCTCCTCCAATCCACGATCCTGCCACAATCTTAGGTGTGATACCTATAAACCATGAATCGGCATTTTTGTTTGATGTGCCAGTTTTTCCACCCATCTCACCTGTGAATTGATATGTGCGACGCAGACGACCTGCCGTGCCCGAATTTACCACTTTCTGCAACATGCTAAGCATGGTATAGGCACTCTGTGAGGATATGGCATCGCTACTACGAGGAGAGAATGTTGCCAGCAAATTTCCATGTTTATCTTCGATACGCGTAACGAATATAGGTTCAATATGTACACCGTTATTTACAAAATTTGTGTAAGCACCAACCATTTCAAAAAGCGACACATCGGCAGACCCCAAACATAGTGGAGCAACTGGATCTATATAACTACCGATACCCAGACGATTAATAAATTCTGCAACGGCCTTAGGTTGATTTGCTTGTTTCATGATCCATGCCGAGAAATTGTTGCGGCTCATTGCTAGACCCCACCAAAGCGGACGCATCTCCCCGATCTGTTCCACATTACCAGCCTCTTTAGGCGACCAACCATCAACAGTGACAGGCGAATTAGGCACCATCTGACAAGGCGAAAGACCCAACTGGTCGATGGCAAAGGTGTAGAC
>JAVVZN010000487.1:0-667 GCA_036650555.1 Rikenellaceae bacterium | reverse complement strand
GTGAGATCATAAACAACGAACATATCACCCCTGGAAACATTATCGTTGGGTTGAGTTCTTTTGGTAAAGCGATCTACGAAGATAAATATAATGGTGGTATGGGTAGCAATGGTCTTACCTCTGCTCGTCACGACGTGTTCTCAAAACTAGTGGCAAATCTATATCCAGAAAGTTACGACACCGAGATGCCGGAAGATCTTGCGTATTCAGGCAGCTACAACCTCACCGACAAAATACCAAACACAGGTCTGACCGCTGGTGAATTAGTATTATCACCAACCCGCACCTACGCACCTATCATCACAAAAGTGTTGAAATCATGTCGCTCAGGTGTTCGCGGAATGATACATTGCACAGGAGGGGCGCAAACCAAAATATTGCATTTTGCAGGGAGCTTCCATGTTGTAAAAGACAACATGTTCAGCGTTCCACCTCTATTTGAAATCATCCAAAAAGAGAGTGGTACTTCATGGCAAGAGATGTACAAAGTATTCAATATGGGTCATCGTATGGAGTTGTATGTAGATGGCACAAGTGTAGCCGAGGAGATAATTGCAATATCGAAAGAGTTTGGTGTAGATGCTCAAATCATTGGATATGTGGAGTCGGGTAGTGAGCCCTCTCTAACAATAAAAAGCGATAAAGGCGAGTTCAACTACAAAAAATA
>JAVVZN010000486.1:265-696 GCA_036650555.1 Rikenellaceae bacterium | reverse complement strand
CAGAAAAATTATTTGAGTATCGACAGTGACCTGAACAGTGTGGCGTACGAACTATCGGAGATTATGCGCGCTGAGATGATCTCGAACACGTTTTATAAAGACAACGACGATGAATAAACTATTCAAATTGTGGGATGACGTAAACTCAGGGTTACCCCACAGCGGGACGTAACTTTAAGTTACCCCCTCAATCTGCACAGTAAGGGCGTTTAATCCTGCACGAGGTGAATAATAAGAGGGCTGCACCCGTCAATAGGTACAACCCTCTATCCTTCGTTATCCGAAGCCCTGCAATGCAAAGATAATGAAAATAAATTCATATAATTTAACGGTATCACTCTTTACGGGGTGGTATCGTTGTTTTGTACGAGGTTGAGAAAGGGCAAAAGAAAACACGCAAAACTACATTATTGCGTGTAATTTTGCGTGTA
>JAVVZN010000486.1:0-242 GCA_036650555.1 Rikenellaceae bacterium | reverse complement strand
CACTCACCCATCTCTCCAAACCCTCTTCGCGTAAAAGAGTGTGCAAATGTATACTATTTTTATGGGAAAACCAAGAAATCCCTATGAAATTTGTATATTTGCGTAAATTGCAAAAGATTATTATGGAAAGTTACACTCCCACCTCCAATCGCTACGAGCGTATGCAGTACCGCCGTTCGGGCAACAGCGGCATCTTTCTGCCCAAGATCTCACTCGGTTTATGGCACAATTTCGGCGATGCT
>JAVVZN010000485.1:0-705 GCA_036650555.1 Rikenellaceae bacterium | reverse complement strand
CGCTGTTGAAACCATAGTCAAACATTTTGTCTTCTGGAAATATAAGTTGATTTTGTAGTGAGGCATGTTGGTAATTAGCCCTAATACTAAAGTTCAGCTTGTCTTTTTTATTTATAGAATAGCCTATACCTGCTTCATTTGTGAGGTAGTCACGATTGAACACATTTGATAGGTTCATGTATATATCGTCGTATAAACCTGTGATAGGATTAAAAAGATATGTTTTGTTGTCGGATTTGCTCCAGTCGTAACCTATTTCATATTCTAGTGTGATACCTTGATTCTTTTTTAAGGCATAAGTGTAGCTGAGCGATCCATTCACTGAGTTTGTTCCTGAATAGACGTTAGATTTTTGATTTATCAAGGAGTCTACTAATTGGCTAGTGGTGTAGTTCATCTGTGCTGAATTACCAATTAGATATTGATCTGAATTAGTTTCAGAAAACGACATGTTAGTGCCTAAAACAATCGAGTGTTTGTCGGTAAATTTGTGCATCCATGAGAGCGATCCACCAACATTATAGGAGTTACCACCTTTATTTGTATGAGTTGAGGCTTTGTTTGTGTCTAGTCCGCCAACTGTTCTGTATGTTTCACTATTAACATTTGATCCGTTGTTTTGAATAGATCCATAAGGACGAAAATATATTTTATTATCGCCAAGTCTGCTCTCCAAGTCGAAGTTGAAGTTGTGTCGCGTTGAAA
>JAVVZN010000484.1:0-725 GCA_036650555.1 Rikenellaceae bacterium | reverse complement strand
GGTCGAGAGTATGAGGCTTGGTTCACAACAGAAATCCCCATCAGTGAGGGACCTTGGAAATTTTATGGATTGCCTGGATTGATTGCAAAGTTGCACGATAAACAGAAACATTATAGTTTTGAGTTGATTGGCTTCCAGAAAATAACCGAGCCTATTTTAACAAAAATAGGCTCTGATACCCGAAAAATTGATCGCAAAGAGTTTTACTCAATACAATTTGGAGGTCAGGCGAATGACTTAATGATAAAAGTAGGTTTGCCTAATTCCAGTAGAAAAACGAAACAATACGCGCCAATTGAATTAGACTACAAAGATTAATGATATTGTTAATTAAGTAGTGTAAAAATAAAATTTTGAAAACAACTTAAAACAGCTTCTTACTAATATGTTGAGTTTTTACTTTAACTACTTATCCACGTAAACTTATTAATGTCTTCCGTAAATTCAAAATTAAAACAGACTGTATAATGAATAAAAACTATACTCTTTTGTTTGTCATTTTTTTATTTACTACTCTAAAAACTTTTGCTCAAGATATATCAATTTCAGGGCGGATTATTGATAAGACAAAATCACCCTTAGAGATGGTGCAAGTGATTCTCAAACATAAAAATAGCGGTAAAACTGCTGCTTACGCTATTTCAGATATTAAAGGTGCGTTTGTACTTAAAAAAGATATTAAAGGAGTAAGTCGAGATTCTTTGAGTCTTGAGTTTAAGTGTATT
>JAVVZN010000483.1:0-767 GCA_036650555.1 Rikenellaceae bacterium | reverse complement strand
TCATACCTCGTGGTTTTGAAGGACGTAGTGAGGCTAAGGCTTATGGTGATGCTTTGCAGTACGCCGACATGTCGGTTGGCATATTGATGGATATGATTAAGCGATTGGGCATTGAAGAGAACACCATTGTGGTGATCACCTCAGATAATGGTCCGCTTATAGAGAAAGATCTAGAGCTTGAAAAATGTTATGGTAGATTTGGAGAAACAGATCCTAATCGCAAACATGTTTTACGCGGAGGCAAATATCAAGATAAATATGATGGGGGTATTCGTGTTCCATGTATTATGAATTGGAAAGGAAAAGTGCCATCTGGAGCTGTCAGCAACGAACTCATTGGATCAATGGATCTATTTAACCTATTTGCAGATATAGCAGGTGCCGACATACCTCAGAATATTGTGATTGATGGTAAAGATGTGCGTCCTATTATTTTTGGCGAGAAAGGGGCGAAATCACCTCATAGCGCAATCTTCGGTTTTCGTGCAAAAGGCGGGTTAGAGAGCGTGAGATTTGAAAACTGGAAGCTCGTGATCAACAAAAATGCCGAACCATCACTCTATAATCTCACTAACGATCTTGGAGAGAGTCACGATGTGGCATCGGAGAATAAGAAAGTTGTTCAGAAAATGTTGGATATGGGAACGAATGCCGATAAAAGTATAAGAACCGGAACTGCCATTGCTTACTAAGCAGTAGTCGTCGCTGAAAAAGTGCCTTAGGATTACTTTCCACGGAAACGGCACACATTTAACAGATTTTGAACT
>JAVVZN010000482.1:0-774 GCA_036650555.1 Rikenellaceae bacterium | reverse complement strand
CTACTATTTCGATCGTTTGATTGAAGAGCCATATTTTGCAGGGAGCAAAGAAAGCCTAATCGACACAAACAATTTTGGAAATCAATACCTAAAAGTCTACGACGCAAAAACCAATGAACTAATCTACTCACGCGGATTTTGCGTGTTGTTCTCAGAATGGGCAGACACAGAAGAGGCCACACATATGTCGAAAGCATATAGAGAATCAGTGGTGCTGCCATACCCAAAAAATTCAGTACGTATAGAGATCCATTCACGCAACAAAAAAGGCGAATTTGAAAAGAAATTTGAATATATCACAGATCCATCATCTTTCTATATTCAAAAGCCTACATACACACTTCCAGTGTTTGAGGTGCACTACACAGGAGCCGCTGCAAAACGTTTGGATGTGGTGCTAATCCCTGAAGGCTATGCTGCCGATGAGAAAGACAAGTTCGTGGCCGACTGTAAGAGGTTTGCCGATGAGATGTTTAAATATTCTCCTTTCAAAGAAAATGCTCAGCGTTTTAACATACGCGGCGTATGGAAAGCATCGGAGCAACATGGGGTGACAATCCCAGGAGAGAATGAATGGCGACGTACAGCCACTTCAGCAAAATTCTACACCTTAGAGTCAGAACGTTATATTATGGTAGACAATTTTCAAACCGTTCGCGATATTGCAGGCAATGCACCATACGATTTGATCTACATTTTAACAAACACCCAGAAATATGGTGGTGGTGGCATCTACAACTTCTACGGCATCAGCTCAGCAAACCATCCTCAAAG
>JAVVZN010000481.1:0-785 GCA_036650555.1 Rikenellaceae bacterium | reverse complement strand
AACATAATTGGTTAATTTTCATAGGTTGAAATATCTTTATACATTTGTAAATAAAAATCCATACAATGATAAAAAAATACCTTTCACTAGTGAAATTCTCACACACCATATTTGCACTACCATTTGCACTGATAGGTTTTGCCTACGGTGTATATCAAACAGAAAGTTTCTCCCTACGGCTCTTTGCGCTTATGCTTATGTGTATGATCTTTGCACGCAACACGGCCATGTCGTTTAACCGATATGTAGATCGAGATATAGATGCAAAGAATGCTCGCACTGCATCGCGTGAAATTCCATCGGGCGCCATAGAACCACGTAGTGCATTAATTTTCATAATTATAAATGCTATAATGTTTGTTATCACCACCTATTTCATAAATCCGATGACCTTCATGCTCTCGCCTGTGGCTCTTATTGTGATATGTGGTTATTCACTCACAAAGCGTTTCACTGCACTTTGCCACGTTGTGCTAGGCATATCGCTTTCTATTGCTCCTGTTGGGGCATATATTGCTGTCAACGGCGAGTTTACTGCTATGGTGATAGCTATTGCACTATTAGTTATAGTATGGGTTGGAGGATTTGATATTTTGTATTCGCTATCTGATGAGCAGTTCGACCGCAACAACTCGCTACACTCTATCCCCGAATTTATGGGTCGCAAAGCGGCACTCATAACCAGTGGCGTTCTACACACAATGGCAATAGCAATTACATTTATTATCGGCGTTTTATTTTTAAACACACCAATATATTATGGTGGTGCCACAATTTTCAGTTTG
>JAVVZN010000480.1:0-823 GCA_036650555.1 Rikenellaceae bacterium | reverse complement strand
AGGACAGATAGCTGTTGCTGGAGATAACAACGAGAGTTTGATGCTAGCTGCTGCTCGTAGTCTGCTTATATACAATGAAATAGACACACTAGCGCAGATAGAAAAGCGTATAGAATCGGTTAGTGCCTCTGATATTATGTCGGTGGCAAACGATGTGTTTGATGAAAATTTAATATCAAAACTCATATATAAGCGATGAATGGAGATGAAAAATTATTAGCAAAATATGTTTGCGACCACTCTTCTGCCGAAGATGAAATATTGCACTCTTTAGAGCGTAAAACAAACCTTTGCAGCGTTCAGCCTCGTATGATCTCAGGGCAAGTGCAAGGTAAAATATTAGAGTTTATGGTCGATATGTTGTCGCCAAAAAGAGTGGCAGAGATAGGCACTTTCACCGGTTATTCAGCCATCTGCATGGCTCGTGCTCTAAAAGGCGATGCACATCTTCACACAATCGACATCAACGACGAACTTAGCTACATTGCTGAGGAGTTTATTGCGGCGGCTAATCTTTCTGATCGTATCACCATGCACATAGGTAGTGCGCTCGACATTGTGCCCCAGATTGGAGGTGTGTTTGATTTAGTGTTTATCGACGGAGATAAACGAGAATATCCTGCATATTACAACATGTTGATGGATGGAGGTTTTGTTGGTAAAGGATCGTATATGTTTGCCGACAACACACTTTGGGATGGAAAGGTTGTGGATGACTCACCGAAAAATCTAAAAGATAAATACACTCAAGGAATTTTAGAGTTTAATAGTATGGTTCGTGCAGACAGTCGAGTTGAAGTGGTCTTAATGCCATTTCGCGATG
>JAVVZN010000479.1:0-836 GCA_036650555.1 Rikenellaceae bacterium | reverse complement strand
GAAACAAGAATAGGAGATAGCCGCGTTAGTGCGTCGATATATCCGATAAAACGTGGCGATTATGTTTTTATGATATTCCGTAATATGGAATTTGGACATGTAGCAAAAGATCAAGCCATAAAACAGATAGAAAGTGTGATAGATCAAAATATGGCTATGGTACAAAAAATAGGTTTTCTCCTTGGTGAGGAGATTTCTGAAACCACAAAGACCCTATATAAAACAATGAAACTCCTAGTACCTAAGCAAGATGACGAGCAATAATCTTTTTATCGACATATATTGTAGTCAGAGAAATTGTAAAGATCAGCGTATATGCGGCGACACATTTCTATTCAAACGACTTAACGTCGGTAATCGCTCAATAGTGGTTCTTTCGGATGGAATGGGGCATGGCGTGAAGGCAAACATCCTCTCTACTCTTACAGCCACTATGATCATTAATTTTGATCACGAGCGCGACAACCTAAAGCGCACAGCGGAGATGCTACTAAAAAGCCTACCTGTGTGCAGTGTGAGAAAGATATGCTACTCCACTTTCTCAATCATAGATATAAACATGACCACTAAGATGGCAACAATCATAGAGTACGACAATCCTGCATGCGTCATATTCCGTGGAGGCGAAGAGCTGGTTTGCGATTGGGATTGCACTATGTTTGAAAGCGACATGAGCAACCGACGATCTATTCTCTCCACAACCTTTAAAATCGAAGAAGGTGATCGCATTATGATCATGAGTGATGGAGTGACCCAAAGTGGGTTGGGCAGCAAAGAATATCCTTTCGGGTGGAAACGCGAACGCGTAAGTTCATTTGCTCAATCATACATAAATA
>JAVVZN010000478.1:0-855 GCA_036650555.1 Rikenellaceae bacterium | reverse complement strand
AACAGCTGCCAGCTTCCGACGCTTCAGGTAGAAACCAAGTGCCACGATCATCGCCATAGGGATCAGTAGGATGGAGCAACACTCCACCATATTAGTCAGGTAGGTAGGATTCTCAAGCGGATGGGCAGCGTTCGTGCCAAAGTAACCTCCCCCATTCGTACCCAACTGTTTGATAGGAATAATGGCTGCAGCTGGTCCTTGCGAGACAAATTGCTCCACACCCTCCAGCGTAGTGAGCCGCATCTTCCCCTCGAAACCCATCGGCGTGCCTTGCAGAATCAGAACGAACCCGACCAGCAGCGAAAGAGGCAGCAGAATGCGCGTCACACTCTTTACCAGATAGTCCCAAAAGTTACCAATCGTCCTTGCACTCTTACCCGCCATCGCCTTAAAGACACCCGCCATGGCCGCCATACCCGTTGCTGCCGTAATAAACTGGAACAACATAATAACATACAACTGCGTAAAATAGGTCAACCCACTTTCGCCACTATAATGCTGCTCGTTACAATTGACCAGAAAGCTAACGCAAGTATTAAAAGCCTGATGCAAACTCTGCGCCCCGTTAGCATCCGGATTGAGAGGTAAAAGGTGTTGAGCAAGCAATAAGATCATTCCCCAAAAGAACCAAAAGAGGTTCAACGTAAGCAACGCTTTGAGGAAACTCCGCCATCCCATCTCTTCGTTCGGATTGATAGCGCACAGCTTAAACATCCACCGCTCCACAGGAGCCATAAAACTCATCCAATCCCTCTCGCCCTTATATACTCGGGCAATGTGTATGCCCAGCGGATAGCTTAGTGCCGCTACGAGCACAATCTGCGCAATACTACCCATTAATTCCGTATTCATCAT
>JAVVZN010000477.1:0-858 GCA_036650555.1 Rikenellaceae bacterium | reverse complement strand
ATTGGTGTGATATGATAGATTTTCTCTAACTCTAGGTCTTTGAATTTTATGCCTGCTATGTTCTCTGGCACTGCAAATTTAAGTATGCAGTGTTCTTTATCAACAATAAACGAATTTTCTACTGTTTGAAAATCTATTATTTTAGCTGTTAGGGTGGCTGACTCTATCTCTGGCGATAATATTTTATCAACACCTAGGGCAGACAACACGCTTTTGTGTATCTGATTTATGGCTCGTGCAAAAATTTGTTTGGCTTTCAACTCTTTTAATAGAGCGACTGTCTTTACCGACGATGAGAAGTTCTCACCTATTGCCACCACCACCAAATCAACCTCTGTGATAGGGAGTAGTGCAAGGTTCATCTTGTCGGTTGTGTTTAGACATAGTGAGGTGGTTATTTTGTCTTTCACATCTTCTATGTTCTGCTCGTTTTCATCGGCACCTATCACCTGATGACCTAAATTAGATAACTCGGTTGCCAGCACTGAGCCATAGCTGCCAAGACCTATGATTATGATTTTCATGACTCTCTAGTTTATTATTATATTGTCTTTAGGATAACGTATCTGAGTTGCTTTCGATTTTCTTAACACGCATAGCACAATTGATAATATGCCTATTCGTCCAGAAAACATCAATAATGTGATTATAATTTTACCAAAATCGGAGAGAAGAGGAGTGGTGTTCATAGATAACCCTACGGTGCCCAAAGCTGATATTATCTCAAATAGTAGTCTGGATGGCGATATGTTGGGGTGGGTCACAGTTAATATGATTAATGATATAGTTATCACTATAAGAGATGCAATGATTGCTATATTAGATCTGGAAATGGAGTCTTGTGGGATCTCGCGTCCG
>JAVVZN010000476.1:0-874 GCA_036650555.1 Rikenellaceae bacterium | reverse complement strand
CTCCGATTTTAGCGAGCTAGATGAGGATTCACAGAGCGAAAATTGGGGCAAAAAGAGCCGAAAAGAACGAAATTAATAAATTAAAACAGCTTCTTAATTTATCGTTTGATAATCTGAATTACTTTTTTCGTTTCAAAAAACTCTTCGTCGAAATATTTGTCGATGCTGTGCAGAGTAATCACTCCACTATGTTTCACCACACTTTTAGCATCTGATATTTCTTCATCGAGCTCTCCACCCTTTAGGTATAACACGCCGTGGGGTGCACCACCAATAATTTTTTTCCACGACCAATTTAGAAATGTTGAAAGATCGGTGACCGCACGCGAAACCACATAATCAACTTTGAAATCAATCTGTTCTGCACGTATGTTGTAGGTTTCGACATTAGAAAGACCCAACTCCAACGCCACATTCTTAACTACCAATATTTTTTTACCTACGGAATCAACCATTTTAAATTGCACCTCTGGAAACATTACAGCAAGTGGAATGCCTGGAAACCCTCCACCGCAACCTAGATCCATCACCACCTCGCCTTTAACAAAACTATGCACCTTAGCGATTGCTAGAGAATGTAGTATATGTTTGAGATAGAGATTGTCTATATCTTTACGCGACACGACATTGATCTTATCGTTCCATGATTTATATACGCTCATCATCTTATCAAACTTATCAATTTGATCAGGAGATAGCTCATCACCGAAATATTTTAGTATTGTATCTTTCATATCTATTTAGTATCTAAATTTTTAATCATCTCGGTAAGCAATTTACGCGCCCTAAACAAATGTGTTTTTACTGTGCCGAGCGGTAGACACAACACTTCCGATATTTCATTGTAGTTCATTGAATTAAAATATCGTAGCTC
>JAVVZN010000475.1:0-878 GCA_036650555.1 Rikenellaceae bacterium | reverse complement strand
AATCGGATTTTCAGAACAAAAACTAGGACAAAAATAGCTCTAAAATAACTTCGATAACAAATCAAAACAGCTTCTAAAAATAGTTCTTAGTTGTTGCTTGTTTGCGATCTATTATCTATTCTATCTCAATCATATGCTGACCATCTGCAACATTGTCACCAACGGCAACAAATATTCTTTTGACGGTTCCACTTACTGCCGACATGATATTGTTTTCCATCTTCATAGCTTCGAGAATAATAACTTCTTGTCCTATGGCAACTTTATCACCTACTGCAACATTGAGTTTGAAGATCTTGCCTGGCATTGGAGAGTCTATGGTCATGCCTTTCACAGGTGCCTGGTTGGTTGCTGGCTCCTCTTTCACTGCCTCTTTCACTGCTGAAAGTTGCACTGTCTTTTCGGCAGTGGCTCCTGCAGCAGCAATAGCTGCACATTTAGCCTTTTTGAATTTGGTAAGATAATCTTTAGCAACCATAGGGAATAGTTCGAGAAGTAGAACCTCTTTCTCGTTCTCTGCTAATTTCACACCTGGACATCCTTCAACATCAGGGTTTGGTTGCATTTTGTATTTTGATGTGTCGTAAGGAGTTTCTTCTCTTACCCCTGCAATTTTAAAACGAAACTCAGGATCAACATGGAATGGAGTCTTGCCATATTCGCCTTTCACTAAGGCAACAAATTGATTTGAGGTGTTGGAGTACATTGCTTTACCATTACGAATATCAAGAGCACAGTTCACTGCTTGTGCGCCAACAATCTGACTTGTTGGGGTTACGAGTGGAGGTAATCCAGAATCTAGACGCACTTGAGGTATTAGCTCCATTGCTTTTTCAAGAATATCTTCAGCTTTAAGTTGTTTTAATTGAGCCACCATG
>JAVVZN010000474.1:0-893 GCA_036650555.1 Rikenellaceae bacterium | reverse complement strand
TGTTTGGTCTATGCTGCCTGCCGATATTTTTATTGGCGATAGGTTTGATAGTTTTAATATTGTAAGCTCAGCTAGTAATCTGATGTTTAATGAAAAACGTGCTGCTCCTTCGGCTTGCGATATTATATTGAGTGCATCGAAAACATGCGATGGATTGCATGATACTGCTTGTTTCTTGTAGCGTTCGGCAAGGCTTCCTGTCACCTCTAAAAGCGCGATTGTGCTACTATCGGCTGCCACTAATAGGTTTCGTAGGTGAGTTGCTAATCCTCCAAGAAAGGTCATTGCGTCGAAACCTTTTTGTAGTATTTCGTCGAATTGGATTAATGCTGCTTTATAATCTCCAGAGGTGATAGAGTCGGTGAATTTGAAATATGAGTCGTAGTCAAGCACATTGACTGCCTCGGCTACATCTTTGAAATTAAGATTGTTTCCGCAGAATGACACCACTTTATCGTACATTGAGAGTGCGTCGCGCATGCACCCATCGGCTTTCTGAGCAATGATATGCAGCGAGTCATCATCGTATGTAACGCCTTCCTTGCTTGATATATAACCTAAAAATCGCACCATATCTTCCACCTTTATACGTTTGAAATCGTAGATCTGGCAGCGTGATAAGATTGTGGGTAGTATTTTGTGCTTTTCAGTGGTGGCAAGAATGAAGATGGCATGTGCTGGCGGCTCTTCAAGGGTTTTCAGAAATGCGTTGAAGGCAGCAGTAGATAGCATGTGCGCCTCATCAATAATATAGATGCTATATTTTCCTATTTGAGGAGGAATCCTCACCTGGTCGTTCAGCGAACGAATATATTCCACCGAGTTGTTCGATGCAGCATCTAACTCATGAATGTTGAATGAGCGATTTTCGTTAAATGCCTTGCACGACTCAC
>JAVVZN010000473.1:248-899 GCA_036650555.1 Rikenellaceae bacterium | reverse complement strand
CAACTATAATCGTGTTCCCTTTTTTATATATATCCTCAAAAAGGTTCATAATGTCGATAGATGTTTTTGTGTCGAGGTTTCCAGTTGGCTCATCAGCTAAGATGATAGCAGGTGTATTTACTAGTGCACGCGCCACTGCCACCCTTTGTCTTTGACCGCCCGACATCTCGTTTGGCTTGTGGTGCATTCGGTCTGTAAGCCCAACATCTTCCAACACTTCGTGTGCTCTTTCAATTCGCTTTTTCTTTGGCACCCCTGCGTAGATTAGTGGTAGAGCCACATTTCCAACCGCATCGTAACGAGGTAGTAGGTTGAAAGTTTGGAATATAAAACCTATTTTTTTATTTCGCACCTCAGCAAGATCATTATCGTCCATGTCGCTTACGTTTGTCCCGCTCAAAATGTATGTTCCTCTTGAAGGCGAATCCAGACACCCAAGGATATTCATAAGTGTAGATTTTCCTGATCCCGACGGACCCATTATAGCCACATAGTCGTTGTGATATATGGTAACCGACAC
This sequence comes from Rikenellaceae bacterium, assembly GCA_036650555.1. Lineage (GTDB taxonomy): Bacteria > Bacteroidota > Bacteroidia > Bacteroidales > Rikenellaceae > CAMQVM01. The sequence continues at coordinate 379 of JAVVZN010000473.1, read as the reverse complement.
CTCTTTTAAAGCATCAACTTTTAAGAACTTAACACCGTCTTCTTCAAGTGTGTTATAAAGATCACCACCATAGACACATAAAGCATTCTTACCTTTATAAGAATAAACCACCATTTCATTTTGAATGATAC
>JAVVZN010000473.1:0-238 GCA_036650555.1 Rikenellaceae bacterium | reverse complement strand
ATCAACTTTTTGATCTCCAACTATATATGTTTTGCCAATACCGCTAATTTCAATAACTGGTTCTTTATTTGTGTGTTCCATAATTAAGCTTTGTTGTTAGAAAAACAGTAGTGCGTACTAAAATCTCATTTTATATCGCTGTTTGTTTAGGTAGCAATCTAAAAATAGATAACCTGTATGATACAAATCTACTGCCACACCTCCACTTACGATAGATAAAAGATTCCAAATTCTGAAT
>JAVVZN010000472.1:0-899 GCA_036650555.1 Rikenellaceae bacterium | reverse complement strand
ATACGGACTATCTTTTAACGCGAGTAAATAATGAATCTAATGTGTTATATGTTCATATATAAAATTAAAGGCTCTTAATTGAGTCTTTTTAATACAAAATATGTTTAATTGATTAAAAAACGATCAGTTAAACATATTTTTTTAAAAAAAGTATAAAAAAATATGATTTTTTTGTTTACATCGCCATAAATACGTATATAATGAAAAACATCAGATATCAAATAGATATTTGATAAAACATTGAAATTAATATTGGCAGAGTGGCTGAATGCATACGCCGACCAGCGTAGACCTTTAATAGGGGTCCATAGGTTCGAATCCTATATATTGATAAATATGTTTAACTTGTATGAGATGTGTTGAGTTAAGCTTTATTGACATTTAAAAGATGTGCGGTAAAGAGTGGCGAACCGGTCATACATTATATGAGACAGTGTAAATTTTGTATTATTGCAAGTCTTTCAAAAGAAGCGCGATGATAGTATGGGGTTTACCGTTTCATATAATTTGGCGAGCTGGCAGAGCGGTCGATTGCGGCGGTCTTGAAAACCGTTGGTTCAGTTAATAGCTGGGTCCGTGAGTTCGAATCTCACGCTCGCCTCCAATTTTTTGCTGAAGTTTACAGTTATCTTAGCGTAATCTAATTAAAACTGTTGTTGCATGAAGAAATTTATGCTGCTGAAGTTCCTGGTTATCTTGGCGTAAATACAACCAAAACCTTAGTATTCCGGGTATAGCTCAGTCTGGTAGAGCACTCGCTTTGGGAGCGAGTTGGCGTAAGTTCAAATCCTACTATCCGGACCAAATTTTAATAAAGATATGGTGGATATGTGATTAGATTTATACTTAATTTATTAGGTGTGGCTGACAAAAATAAACATGCCAAAAATGTACATATA
>JAVVZN010000471.1:0-929 GCA_036650555.1 Rikenellaceae bacterium | reverse complement strand
AAAACTGATCAATGACCTATATTCTTTCACCGACCTTGATGAGTGTTTGATATATATATCGGAGCAATTTGCCGATAATCAAAATAGTGCATCGGTGGTTATGCTTGCAGATAAGATGGCAGAACGATTAGTATAAGCAGTTTAATATGGCAAAACTATATATAGTACCCACACCGATAGGAAACCTTGATGATATTACACTTCGTGCCGTGAAAACGTTGGAAAGTGTTGATACGATTTTGTGTGAAGATACGCGAACATCTAGCGTGCTTCTCAATCATCTCAATATAAAAAAACCATTGTGGTCATACCATAAGTTCAATGAACACCAAGTCACCGAGAAGATAGTAGAGCATATCTCTGGAGGAATGGATGTTGCGCTTATCTCCGATGCTGGAACCCCTGGCATATCTGATCCTGGATTTATGCTCGTTCGTAGTTGTGTGGAGCACGATGTGGAGGTTGAAACTTTGCCTGGAGCCACGGCTCTAATTCCAGCACTTGTAGATAGTGGATTCCCTTGCGATAAGTTTTGTTTTGAGGGTTTTCTACCTCAGAAAAAAGGCAAAAAAACAATGCTTGAAAATCTAGCCACAGAGAGTCGTACTATCATCTTTTATGAATCCCCTCATAGAGTTGTGAAAACGCTGGAGATGATAAGTACAATATTTAGCCATAATCCGCAGATCTCAGTGAGTAGGGAGATCTCAAAGAAATTTGAACAGACAAAACGTGGAACAGCGCTCCAGTTGATCGAATGGTTTGCTGCTCATCCGCCAAAAGGCGAATTTGTGATTATAGTAGAAGGATTTAAAAAAATAAAAAACATAGGTGATTAATAATGGAAAAATCAAGATCTTTAGTTTTCTATTTTATTGTCATTTTACTTCTGGATTAAGATTATTTATAGAGTAAGGTTTTTATTATTT
>JAVVZN010000470.1:0-941 GCA_036650555.1 Rikenellaceae bacterium | reverse complement strand
TAGACATGACTTTACGTGATATCGAACGTGTATTGTATTTCGAATCTTACGTAGTAACTGACCCAGGTATGACTCCATTTGAGAAATACCAACTTTTAAACGATGAAGAATACTTCAACGCTTTAGAAGAACACGGTGATGAATTCACTGCGAAAATGGGTGCAGAAGCTGTTCAAGACTTGTTAAAAGACATCGATCTTGAAAACGAAATTTCACGTTTACGTGAAGAAATTCCAAATACAACGTCTGAGACAAAGCTTAAAAAAGCGTCTAAGCGTTTGAAATTGATGGAAGCGTTTAAAGAGTCAAACAACAAGCCAGAATGGATGGTGTTGACTGTACTTCCAGTACTTCCACCAGATCTTCGTCCGTTGGTTCCGCTTGAAGGTGGTCGTTTCGCGACTTCTGATTTGAACGATCTTTACCGTCGTGTGATCAACCGTAACAACCGTTTAAAGCGTCTTCTTGACCTTGCAGCGCCAGACATTATCGTACGTAATGAAAAACGTATGTTACAAGAGTCTGTGGATGCATTGTTAGACAACGGTCGTCGTGGTCGCGCAATTACGGGTTCGAACAAACGTCCATTGAAATCTTTGGCAGACATGATCAAAGGTAAACAAGGTCGTTTCCGTCAAAACTTACTTGGTAAGAGTGTTGACTATTCGGGTCGTTCGGTAATTACTGTAGGTCCTACTTTACGTCTGCACCAATGTGGTCTTCCGAAGAAAATGGCACTTGAATTATTCAAGCCATTCATTTTCGCGAAACTACAAGCATCTGGCCAAGCAACAACCATTAAAGCTGCGAAGAAAATGGTTGAGCGCGAAACGCCAGAAGTTTGGGACGTTCTTGCTCACGTGATTCGTCAACACCCAGTGATGTTGAACCGTGCGCCTACACTTCACCGTTTGGGTCTTCAAGCATTTGAACCGATCCTG
>JAVVZN010000469.1:0-1001 GCA_036650555.1 Rikenellaceae bacterium | reverse complement strand
CATCCGTCGGAACTTGAAAGAAATGCAGAATTTTTATTAAAAAGCCCAAATACAACAATAATATTTGAAACCAACGATATAAATTTCAGCTATGAGTGTCGCAAATTTTTCAACACCATATCAGAATTATCTATAAAAAACAGAGTCATTTTAAAACGTACATACAACCAAACCTCGCTAGACTCTCTGACAGTCAGAGCATCAATAGACTTTGGGTGGGCGTTGCTATCGGGTTTTGCCGATGGCTTAATGATAACAAATAGCAACACCGAAATATCAGACAGCTCGATAGTGAGTCTAAGCTATGCTCTTCTACAATCTTCGCGTGCTCGCACAACACGCACCGAATACACCTCGTGTCCTGGATGCGGACGCACTCAATTCTCACTTCAAGAGTGTGTGAAACGAGTGAAAGAGAGATGTCAAGAATTTAAAGGATTAAAAATAGCAATCATGGGTTGCAACGTAAACGGACCAGGCGAGATGGCAGATGCAGATTTTGGGTATGTAGGAGCAGGCAAAGGCAAGGTAAACCTATATCGTAAAAGAGAGATAATGGAGAAGGGAGTAGATCAAAGCGTGGCATTAGATAAATTAGTTGAATTAATAAAAAGGGGATAAGCGTGGCACTATTCTCAACAGCCTATATGGCAAATGTGCTCTACTATGGCACAATATTATGCAATGGACGATGCACAATAGAACTCAACGAAAACTACACAAAACAAACATACAGAAACCGTTGTACAATATTAAGCGCAAATGGAGCTATAAATCTAACTGTGCCAATAGTGAAGATCAGTGGTGAGAAAATGCCGATAAAAGAGGTAAAAATAGACTATGCCACTCCTTGGCAAAAGCTGCACAGACGCTCTATAATGTCGGCTTACAGAAATTCTCCTTACTTTGAGCATTATTATGATGATTTTTTTTCTATCTTTGAAAAAAGATATGATTATTTGATAGATCTAAACTGCGATTTGCATCACCTAATAATGAAA
>JAVVZN010000468.1:0-1044 GCA_036650555.1 Rikenellaceae bacterium | reverse complement strand
TGTCGAATGGATTTATCACTGGCTCGGCGCGTAGCGTTCCGGGGTTCGATCTATATCAAGCTATCGAATCATGTTCAGATATTCTTGAAAACTTCGGAGGACACACCTACGCAGCAGGTCTCACCATGCGTCCTGAGCGGTTAGATGAGTTTAAACGTAGGTTTGAGGTCTATGTCGATGAGAATATTGTTGATAGCATGTTGATACCTAAAATTGATATAGATGCGGATCTTCCACTTGAAGATATTACTGTGAAATTTCGTGAAACATTATGTCGTTTCCAGCCGTTCGGACCTGGCAACCCATCGCCAACCTTCAGAACATGCCGTGTGTCGGATTTTGGTCATGGACGTCGCGTAGGCTTGAACCTAGAACATCTAAAAATGGATATTATATACATGGGCAGCTCATCGCCAATATCTGCAATTGCCTTTGGTCAATCACGTTATGCCTCACATATTTTAGCTGGTGGCGTGTTTGATATTTGTTATTCGGTGGTGGAAAATAGCTATCGTGGAGAGGTAAAACCGCAGTTACGTGTGAAAGACATAAAAGTTAGTAGTAGCAAATAAATAATATGTGCGTAGATAGTCATAATAATATAACTACCGAGCAGTTATATGCGAGGTTCTTAAAAGTCGATTCAATTGTCACTGATAGTAGATTGGTGCTTAGTGAAGTGGCTAAAGGCAAGAAAGTTATGTTTTTTTGTCTTAAAGGCGACAGCTTCGATGCCAATGATTTTATTGATGAGGTGCTAGAGAGTGGCGCTGCATATATAGTGTCGGATCGTGAAGGTGTGGTTGGCTCAGAGAAGATTTTGAAAACAGCAAACACCCTTACAGCGTTGCAAAGTATGGCAAATCATCATCGTCGTGGCATGCGTGCTCAGGTTATTGCTCTCACAGGATCAAATGGAAAGACCACCACAAAAGAGTTGATGAATGTGGTGCTATCAAAGAAATATAATGTTCTCTCCACAAAAGGCAACTTAAACAACCATATCGGTGTGCCTCTAACTTTGCTATCTGTCACTGACAAACA
>JAVVZN010000467.1:0-1050 GCA_036650555.1 Rikenellaceae bacterium | reverse complement strand
TATAGAGATTAGAAAATAATTTATAATAATATTCACAGGCTTACCTAAGATTTAGGTAAGCCTTTTTTATTCTACGACTATGATAATAAGAATTGCATTACAGGCTAAAGGACGTTTAAACGAAGATAGCCTTAAATTAATGAGTGAGGCAGGAATACGTTTTGACGATGCCAAACGCAAGTTGCTATCTAAAAGTGATGATTTTCCAATCGAAGTGTTGTATCTTCGCGATGATGATATTCCATCTGCTGTGGCATCGGGAGTGGCCGATATTGGATTTGTAGGGCTCAACGAGGTGAAAGAAAAAGGGTTTGAGGTTGAAGTGGTGCATCGCCTTGGATGGGGGAAATGCAGATTGTCGCTTGCCGTTTCAAAAGAGGTGGATTACACTTCTCTTGACTATTTTCAAGGTAAACGTATTGCAACCTCATACCCACATATTTTAACTCAATTTTTCAAAGACAACAACATAAAAGCCAACATAGAGGAGATAGCAGGTAGCGTGGAGATAGCCCCAGCCGTTGGCATGGCAGATGCTATATTTGATATAGTAAGCAGTGGCGGCACCCTTATATCAAATGGGCTGAAAGAAGTTTACACAGTGATGAAATCGGAGGCTGTGCTTGTTGCCACACCTGGACTTTGCAGCGAGAAAAGAGCCCTTATGGAGCAACTTATATTCCGTTTTGAATCAGTGGAACGAAGTAAAGGGAAAAAATATGTGCTGCTAAACATCCCAAATGAAAGCATAGCACCTGCCCTTTCAATACTACCAAGCATGAAAAGCCCAACCCTACTACCACTTGCGCAAGAAGGATGGAGCTCTATACATGCTGTGGTTGATGAAAAAGTGCTATGGGAGAAAGTGGAACAGCTGAAAAAGATAGGAGCCGAAGACATCTTAGTTCTCTCACTTGAAATGATGGTGTTATGATAAAAATTATAGAGCATCCAACTAAAGAAACATTGCAAGAGGTGCTTGCGCGTCCGTTCTCCCAGAACGAAAGTGCGAAAGAGATTGCAGCCTCAATAATTGAACGGGTGAAACTA
>JAVVZN010000466.1:0-1064 GCA_036650555.1 Rikenellaceae bacterium | reverse complement strand
AACAAGTTTTTAGAGATTATATAAACCAAAAAAGTTATAGTGAAGATTATAAACAAGGTTGGTACACTCATAAAATGATACGTAAGAGTTATGTGCATATTAGAAGAGCTTTACCAAATATGTTTCATTATCTTGATAATCCCAAAATACCCAATAACACAAATAGCTTGGAATCATTTTTGGTAATGTGGTAAAAAGTAGCTGATTTTCGATTTTCATATTTATGATTTTATTTATCATAAATACTGCTTACCTTTACATTGTAAAGCTGAAGAGGAAACGAGCTCTGCTGAGGAGCAACTCGTCAGAAATAGGCTTTATGATTATACAGCAGAAAAGGGGAACTATGTTCTCCTTTTCTTTTTCTGCTGGTAATCTCTATGTCTAAAAAAACCTATTTTTTGTTATCCATATTTCTAAAATACAGATACCATTTTACATAGTTTTTATAATGAATTTTAGACAAGCCTCTATGTAACGAAATATTTTGTTTTAGGTGTCCGAAAAATGAGATATAATGGTAAAAAGTAGCTGATAAAACTGTTGTAAGTTATTGTATTTAAAATAATTATTAGTAGTTTGATGAAACGTGTTTCATCAAACTACTTTTTTATGACAACAATACGAAGGAAACGATGCCCCATTTGTGGCTTTTTAGAAAGTGTAAAAAATGGAAAACAAAGAGGTCACCAACGTTACTACTGTAAGAACTGTAATAGCTATTTTACCTCTACACGCAAAGATATTTCTTTACTCAATAGATTTGTTTGGTTTGAGCGATGGATACTCGGCAAACAGACCTTAAAACAATTATGTAAGATTAGCGGATATAGCGAAAAGACACTTCGAGTTTGGTTTGATGCTTATTTGCAAAATTACCCTGAATGGGAAATTTCAAGGCGAGATAAAGTCAATCTTATGATAGATGGCACATATTTCCCAAACAAGGTGTGCTTAGTTCTTTACAGGGACTTTAATATCAAAGCAACTCTTCTATATAGAGTCACAGATAATGAGTGGGAATCAGAAATAAGAGAAGATTTGGAAAACCTCCTTAAACTCGG
>JAVVZN010000465.1:0-1080 GCA_036650555.1 Rikenellaceae bacterium | reverse complement strand
CTCTTCTGTTCCATCTTCAATAATATTAATACTTACACCATTAATAATGGCTAATGATTTATTTTGCATAACGCACCTCCTTTCCGTCGATAGAGAAAATTAGACATTTAGAGCAGATAGATCGCCTGCTGGCAGAACTGATAGTTCTGATACGCTTGAATAAGCGTTTGATTGTTCTTTTCATTTCGTAGTTCTTTAAAATGATTAAATAATTTGTGGCAAAGAAAAACGGCTTTGCCTTTCCCATTGAACTACACCTAATAGGCAGTGGGCGCATTAACGCTCCAACATGGGGGTACAAAGCCGTAGCTATAATAGAGGGCATAAAAAAAGCCCGCAAATTTAGCGAACTGTATCGCCTATTAGTATGTAGTTCACTGCAAATGTAATGATAAGTTTTAAATATGCAAGATATTTTTTTAGAAGATATATTTCTCATTACTCTACCTCCTTAGCTAGTGGTTGATCAAATTGGCGGTTCTTTGAGAAACAATAGTAAAGCACATTACAACACTTCATATAGTAAGCCCTAACTTCATCTTCATTTTTACTCATCAAATTACTTTGGTTGATAAAAACCAACCAATGGAATATATGGCGGAGCGGTAAACAGAACATTTTGTACCTCTTTCCATCTGATCCAGTTGCGGTGCTCAGCACCGAGACTGAACTAAGAATTGCATCCTCTTTAATTTTTCTTCTTTGAGATTCAATATCGACACATAAAACATCACAAATAGGCTTAATAGGAATAAGTTCCACGCCATTGTCTTGGATTACACTAATGGTTTTGCCATTAATCGTAGCAATTGATTTATTTTGCATAACGTACCTCCTTTCCGTCGATTGATTTGCCCTAAAGCGCCTGATTAGGCGTTTGATTAATTTTTTCATAATACTACTGGTTTTGACTTTTTTGTACAGAAAAACGGCTGCACATTTCCCGTTCGTCAAAACCAGTAGTTTCCACCCCGAAGGATTAAAAATACGAAGAAATAATACAGCCGCTATATATAGGCATAAAAAAAGCCCGCATATTCGAGCAATTAACCGATGCCCTACGAAGTGAACTATCACCAC
>JAVVZN010000464.1:0-1123 GCA_036650555.1 Rikenellaceae bacterium | reverse complement strand
GACCCACTTTCTTTAAGTCATTTACATCTAGCGCAAGACCTACTCTTAACAGTATAATAACTAACGCCACCTGTCGTAATTCGGCGGAGATCCCCAGTAGTGATGGAGATATGACCCCTGCCACATGCGGACCTAATACAACTCCTGTAAGCAACATTCCTAGCAATGATGGCAAACGCAATTTATTGAAGAGGTAGCCTAATAAAAGTGCTAGAACAAAAATATAAGCAAGACTTGTTAGCATATTAAAACAACTTTTAAACATAATAAAAATAAAAAATAGCATCTACAACACACATTTTTAGACGTGTGTTGTAGATGCTATTAGCTTTTCAAAAAGAAATCGCGGTTAAAGGGAAGCATCATTCCCTTGCTACATCATTTAGGAAGCAAAGATATTAATAAATTACAAAGCAACAAATACTAGTTGCATTTTTATGCACAACATAAATTGCTGGAAATATTTCTACTTTTGAAACACTGAAAGTGCGTACTTTTCTCAAAAAGTATTGAATAGTAGGCTGTTTATGGGTTTTTCAGCGACGACTAATTATTAATGATGCAAATCGCGTTTACCTTTTTTAATCTGTTCTAGTTCCAAACGCAACTCCTCACGTTGCACTGGCAACATTTCATTCAACTTCTTATCAATAAGCTGATAGCCACTCTCTCTCAAATCATTATCAGCATAATCTTCAAGATATTCGGCATACGATAAAATAGCATTCGGTGTGCAGAAACGCTTTATGAATCCAGGGACACTAAATTCCATAAAATGCTCTCCAGTACGTCCTTTACGATAACATGCAGTGCAAAACGATGGAATATATTCGGTGCGTGTCAGCTCGCGTATCACCCCTTGCAGGCTACGCTCATCATTAATAAGAAACTGCTCTCGATTAAGGTTTTGACTCTCCATTGATGAGTAGCCACCAATCTCAATTTTTGTACCTCCATCTATCTGCGATATCCCCATCGCCAAAGCCTCTCTACGAAGATCACTACTCTCACGAGCGGTAAGAATCATTCCAGTATATGGAACCGCCAATCGCAATATGGCAATAAAACGAATGAACTCTTCGTCGCTTACCTCGCTGAACATTGAGTTATCAACTCCGCTAGC
>JAVVZN010000463.1:0-1126 GCA_036650555.1 Rikenellaceae bacterium | reverse complement strand
AACGTCCTTCGTAGTCGTAGTTTACTCTGCCGAAAAATCCTGCGGTAGACCAATCATCGTATCCTCCGTTGGTTATTCTATCGTCGCCCGACGAGGTGTCGATTGTGGGTAGCGATGGAGTTATTATATCGTTGCGATAACCTCCAAGATCTCTACTATTATTCGACTCGGCTTGAAACCCTGCCATGAATTTCAGATTGTGTTTATCGGCAAATGTTTTTGAATACTCTGTATAAATATTAGGATTAAAAAAGTTCTCTTTCCACACATACTCATTTACTCGCGTGTTGCCTGGTGCATAATCACCCCAAGCCAGTGGCACAGAATTGCCTTGCACATCGTGATAAAACACCTTTTGCACATCCCAATGTTCAAAACGGTTCGATGTTCTGAATGCGCCTTCTGCCACGATCTTCCAATTTTTGATAGGTTCAAAGATCGCCTGCACTTGTGCTGTAAATATATCGCGCTCCTCATTTTGTCGTCCACCATTAAGAAGTTGTTCTATCTCACTAGGCTCACTATAAAAACCATTGTTGTCGAGCTTAGGCACGGTTGGCCAAAGACGTGAGATGTTATGGTAGAGTAAACCTCCTTGATACGAGGCGCGATCGTATGTTTGACGCGAGAATTTTGTTGTTGCATTCACTTGTGCCCAGTCGGTCACTTGTGTATTTATCTTAGCAGTAAAAGCATAACGGCTAAAACGGTCGTCGCTATATCTTAATAGTCCATCTTGATCCAATATATTACCTGATAAATAATATTGAGTCTTCTCACCTCCACCATTGATGCTAAGGTTGTGCTCTTGTGAGAAAGATGAAGGTTTGTAATGATTTTTAAACCAATCTTCATTCCCATTTGAACGTTGATAGTAATCCCAACGATCGCCATTTGGAGTTGCCACTGTGCCAGTTGATATTTCACCTTTTTGATATGCTTGTATTCTGCCAATAGTTTCACTATCAAAAATAGGATTCTCACCCTCGTTTTGTGCCGCCTCGTTGAAGTAGAGCGCAAATCGGTATGAGTCAAGAGTGTTTTGCAGCTTTATTGGCGACGACAGACGAAAACTATTGTTGTAGTTCACCGTAGCCTTACCTTGTTTGCCTTTCTTTGTGGTGAT
>JAVVZN010000462.1:0-1129 GCA_036650555.1 Rikenellaceae bacterium | reverse complement strand
ACCTCTGAAATCTGACGATAATCTTTTGTTTGCTCGCGATGGGTTCACTCTATTTGTTAGTAGTATTACATAATATTTTTTCACAGGATCAACCCAGAAATAAGTTCCAGTGTAGCCAGTATGACCAAAACTCTCTTCGTTATATGGAGTTGAAAGAGGCGACAACTTATCGAATCCCAGCCCACGAATGGCACCACTCGAAAATTTTTTAGCAGCTACAAATTGACTCAAAACATCCTCCGACACTATCCTCTCATTATTTGATGCTATGCCTCCGTTTAGAAACATGGTGCATATCTCAGCAAGTGCATTTGCATTTGAGAATAACCCAGCATGCCCTGCAACGCCGCCCAACACGCATGCCAGTTCGTCGTGAACAATGCCTCTCATGGTGTCGCGACGAAACAAACAGTCATATTCAGTAGGTATTACTTTGCTTTTATCGCTCCAAAGTAAAGGGGTGTAACCTATGTTTTTGATATTCATCTTATCGTATATTGATGCTGCGTAACTATCAATAGATTTGCCACTTACTCGCTCAACAATTCGTTGTAATACATAAAAATTAAGATCGCTATATTTGTAGTAGCCTCTTCGTAACGGATTATATGACGCAATCACCATTGAATCTATCTTCTTGCCGTAAGATTTATCTAAATATAGTTTCGATGATATTTTTATATCGTTGGCTTTAGGTGTGAAATGGATAAATGTGGTGTCGTAGGCTATCTCTTTGCAAACATACACACGCTTATCAAAACAATATGGATTTTTTACTGATTTATATCGTGAGGTAAGAGGAATGTTCTCATTTTTTGATTTTACAAGTGATGTTGCCACTGGGATCGTTGGCAAAAAACCTGAACAGTGGTATAACAACTCTCTAACCGTTACCCCTGCAAATTTCATTGTGTCGGTCTCAGGTAATAATTTTGATATTTCATCTGTGAGTGCAATTTTTTGCTCATCAATTAGGCGCATCACAGATAGGGTAGTCGAAAATATCTTAGTGCAAGATGCTAAATCATACAATGACTCATCTGTCACTTTTTGTTTTTTAGAATAATCATAATAGCCATAGTCATTCGAAAATACCACACCATCGGTAGATCCAATTATGAGCTGTGCT
>JAVVZN010000461.1:0-1144 GCA_036650555.1 Rikenellaceae bacterium | reverse complement strand
CACCATTTGATATGCCGGTAGGAGTTTTGTCGTGCTTTGCACACCCTGGCAGCAAAACTATAAGTAGTAGAAATATTATGTAAGTTATATTTTTCATTGCCATTTTAATTTAAGTCTGATTCTGGTTGCTCCACCACCCAACCGTTGATGGTGATTGTGGCATCGGTGGCAACGTTTTCGCCAAAGGCTATCACTATATCGTAATTATCAATACGGTCGAAATCTTCATTGCTCTTCACTTCGCCACTCTTTAAGATTAGCTGTATAAGATCTTTCTCAAGCACCACAGCACCAGTGATAGGATGAATAACACGTAGCATCATCTTCTTCTCCATACGTAGGCGCATGACTTCAAACTCAAACTCAGAACCTCCAACCGTTTTGTAGGGTTTGTAGATGATCTGCGGCATTTGTGGTAGCAACGAATTGTCGAAAGACATAAATCCGTTGTCGCCCGTGATCTCCATTTGCAACTCAGCCGCTGGGGCTTTAGTGATGAAACGGAGAATTGATTCGGTGTTTTGTAGTTTGACATTACACACATTTGTGTTTTTTATCAGCATTATTTTCTGACGTTGCACACCTGACTCTTTAATCTCGGCACGAGTAACAATACCATGGAAGAGATCGGGCAGCTCTGTGCCAACCACTCCTTCTGTATTTTTGAGTAGTAGCATCGCCTCAGCAAAAGTGCTCTTACCCACCTCTAGCGGTAGATGATCTTTGACTGAACACACTTCATAGAATTTAGGATCATAGTTTGCCCACACCACAAAATCGTAGATCCCTGGAGCAAGCGACACTGGCATCTGGTATTCTTTGCTGAAGGTAATGTTGTTTTCACTCTGAAAACCAACATACTTTCCATTACTATCAAAAATATAAAGGCCGATAACTTTCACCTCATCTGCAAATTTATCTTCATCTGCCACATTTAGTGTATAGCTAAAAGTCAGTCCTACATTAAAATCGGGACACAGCGAAAGATCCTCCTTAACACAAGAGAAGAGCGTGCAGCAGAGCGCCAGCAGAATGACTACATGATTTACTATTTTCATATTATACATTGTTTACTCTGTTTGTATGCTCCACTATTGGAGCTTTAGTAGGTGCGTGGCCGATCAAAGCCACGCACCTAAAGTGC
>JAVVZN010000460.1:0-1160 GCA_036650555.1 Rikenellaceae bacterium | reverse complement strand
TAAATAGAGAAATTGAAGAGTCTAATTATGTGAATAAAACCAATAAACCTACCTTGGTGAGGAGTGTCATCCCCGGACTATTCTACAATGAGATGGTAGATGCAGGAATACTTGGCGTGATTCAATCTGCCGATGTCCCTCTTCGCTCACTTTTCGATCGTAAGTTAGTGGACGACCCAACAATGACCTTTGAAAAGTTGCCAACAACTGCCGATATTAAACTCGACTCACATCAATACGATATAATCCACCAAATGGTAGAAGAGCGTCGTAGCTTTGAATTGGAGTTTGATATTCGTAATAACTTTAAGTTAGGACCAGTAAAATATTGTAATGTTGTTGGTAAGATCAAAGGAAGCAAATATCCAGATGAATATGTGATGGTTAGCGGACACCTCGATGCGCTAGATTCAGGTACAGGTGCTGTGGACTGTGGTGCAGGTGTCACTCCGGCCATGGAGGCTGCTCGCATGTTGATGGCAGCGGGTGCGCGTCCGGAGCGTTCCATAATTTTTGTGATGTTTGCAGGTGAGGAGTTTGGATTGTTGGGTGCTGAGGCGTGGTGTAAGCGTCATAAAGCAGAGCTTCCAAAGATTTCAAACCTATTTAATCGCGACGGAGGGCCAACGCCTCCAGTTGGCATTTCTGTGCCTAAGAGCATGTTAAAAGAGTTTGAAAAGGTTTGTGAGCCTATCTCTTCTATTCGTTCCGACATACCTTTCAAAGTGTCTGTATTAGAGCCTTACGACAAACCTACCACCACTGGTGGAACCGATGCAACTGTGTTTCAAGTGGCAGGTGTGCCAGCCATCGGTCTAAAAACAAAAGATGTTCTAGGTTATAACTTTAGTTATAACGAAATATGGCACACAGAAAATGATATATTTAATAAAAGCATTCCTGAATATCAAGAACACACAGCCACCGTCACTGCAATAATAGCTTTGGGTGTGGCTAATATGAGTAAACTTTTGCCACGCGCTGAAATATATAAATAGTTGTCGCTGAAAAAGTGCCATAGGATTACTTTCCACGGAAACGGCACATATTTCACAGATTTTGAGCTATGATAATGCTCGCCTGCATAAAGTACGCTCCGCTTGTCATAGCTCAAAATTTGCAAAATCTGCACCATTTCCCTGAAAAGCTGGTCGTGGGTT
>JAVVZN010000459.1:0-1175 GCA_036650555.1 Rikenellaceae bacterium | reverse complement strand
ACTTTCCACGGAAACGGCACATATTTCACAGATTTTGAGAGTTAATTTATTGAATAACAGACTATTTATGGATTTATCAGCAACGACTACATATATGTTGCTATCTGGTAAAAATTTCAAATATAGTATGTAATAATTTATAGCACATTTACATACTAGGAGCTAGACGTAAGGCGCAATTTTAGAAGCAGTTTTAATCAGACAACAATACTACACATACCACAACTTATAATCATGAAATTAGCAAAACATTTATTTCTAATAGCTTTCATCTTACTATGCACCAATGCAATGTGTGCTGAAAAAAGTAGTAACATCAATCGTGTCTTAATGAACATGAACACCGATTGGGGATTTTACAGAGGCGATGTGCAAAACGGACAAACAAGAACCCTAGATGATTCAAAATGGATAGCTGCGGTGGTTCCTCATATCATGCAACTTGAAGAGAAACATTGCGGCGGAGATAACATCTACAAAGGTATAGGCTGGTATCGTCGTCATTTCACACTAGACAAAAGCTATTCCGACAAAAAAATTTATGTCGATTTTGAAGGTGTCATGAGCTCATGCCATCTGTTTATAAACGGCAAAGAGATTGGTAGCCACTACGGTGGATATGTTGGGTTTTCGGTTGATCTCACTGATTATATTGAGTGGGGCAAAGACAATGTGCTAGCCGTTCGTGTGTCGGCAGAATATGATCCTCTAACGCCTCCTGGCAAACCTCAAGGCAATTTAGATTTCTACTATTATAGCGGTATCTATCGCGATGTAACGATGACCATCACCGATAAGCTACACATCACCGATCCACTCACAGCAGATCAGGTTGCAGGTGGCGGAGTGTTTGTTACCTTTCCTGAGGTGACAAAAGAGAAAGCCACCGTAGATGTAAAAACTCACATTGAGAACTGTTATAACCATGCTGTAAATGGCAAAATCACAACTCAAATTATAGATACAGACGGTAGATGTGTTGGTAGTGATAGTAAAGAGATAGCCATCATGGCAGGAAAAAACATTCATGCCATTCAAAATATTGAGGTGCTAAATCCAAAATTATGGCACCCCTACAACCCAAATCGTTATCAGCTCATAAGTCAGTTAATGATAAACAATCGCGTAGTTGATAAAACCACCACCATGATAGGCATCAGAACCATAAAACAGAC
>JAVVZN010000458.1:0-1182 GCA_036650555.1 Rikenellaceae bacterium | reverse complement strand
ACTATTAATCTTATCTGTTGTTGCACTAGTTGCATCGGTAGGGATATTGTTTGCAGGCGATCTATTTTCGGGAGTTGTTATTGCTGCGGTGGTGGCAGGCATTCCTATCTCAAAAACAGTTACTGTGTCGGATGCAGAAAACGCAGCGCCAGATTATAATCGTGAAGACATCTCTTCATCAGTGACAATGATGTTGCCATCACGTACTCCACTCGACACCATCTTAAGAAACCTAAAACGTAGCAAAAAATCAACATCGCAAAAGATTGGTTACTACCAAGCATCGTACAAACCTATCTCAGACACATTCGACACCACAGCCACAGGTGATGGAACTTCAGCAGCAGCACCTGCATCGTCTTACACCTACCAAACAGGTGTTGGATTGACCAAGATTTATATGAAAATATCTAATCCCGACATTTGGCGCAACCACGACACATTTATCCTCCGTGAGCTTACACTCCCTGGCACAAAAGGAGCATCTATTCTTGGTGAAACAGCCACTCACACCGACGATGTGATGTTTTATATCGTATCAAAATCGGGGAATGTTCTGGAATGTGTGCCTATTGGTGGCGTTTCGGGTAAGGTGGCTACTGCAACTGCCGGCAAGTTTGTGGTGCCGAACTTCACTGCCACTACCGAGCTCATAAGAATGGGACAAGCCAAAAGTGAACTTGCAATCAGCACCGATCCTTTTGCAATATATCCTGAGGTCAATTGGCAGTATTGTCAAAATTTCATGGCACAGATTGAAGAATCAACTTTCCATCGTTTGACAAAGAAAGATGTGACATGGGGCTTTACCAATTTTGAAATGGTCAATATCTTATCTATGAAGATGGAGATGGAGCTCTCAATGTTATTCGGTAATGGGGGTGAGTATATGTCGGGTAACGATCACACCTACTTCACTCGTGGAATCACACGCGACATTGAGAAAGTGGTGGAATATGGCACTGGTGCCGGCGATAGAACAATCACTAAAGAACAATATAACAACTGGCTGAAAGAGGTATTCGACGGCAACAACGGCTCGACAAATCGTGTTCTTTTTGCTGGATCTGGACTTATTAAATCACTCTCTGCCATTGCTGAGTTCGACAAGACAGTGACCTCAGTAACTAAAGATGCAACTCTAGGGGTGGATGTAAGAAAGATCAACACCTATTTTGGAAC
>JAVVZN010000457.1:718-1215 GCA_036650555.1 Rikenellaceae bacterium | reverse complement strand
GCTTCTAATACACAGCAAAAATTGTACTTTTATTATTTAAACAATGAATTTAGAAGCTGTTTTTAACAAAATAATTCCGTAGATAAATAGCGTTCTGCTGAGTCTGGCATGATAACTACTATTTTCTTATCTCTGTTTTTGTGTTCTTTTGATAAAATAGATGCAGCATGCAACGCCGCTCCAGATGAAATACCTACGAGTAACCCCTCCTTTTTAGCCACATTTCTCGATGCTTCAAAAGCATCATTTGATGTCACTTTTATGATTGAGTCTATTATTTCAAGATTGAGGTTTTCTGGAATGAACCCTGCACCAATTCCTTGCAACTTATGAGGCGAGGCTTTCTCTCCCGATATTACTGCTGAATCGGCAGGTTCAACTGCCACCACTTCGATTTTAGAATTATATTCTTTCAATGCACGACCAATGCCACTCAGAGTGCCACCAGTGCCAACACCTGACACAAATATATCTATATCAGGTTGTTGCGATATTAT
>JAVVZN010000457.1:0-708 GCA_036650555.1 Rikenellaceae bacterium | reverse complement strand
TATTATCTCTTTTGCTGTGCAGCAGTAGTGTGTTGCAGGATTTGCTGGGTTTTTGAATTGATCTAGGATTATAGAATTTTCTATTGTCTGAGCTATTTGAATGGCCTTTTCGATTGCTCCATTCATGCCTTTTGATTTGTCGGTTAGAACCAACTCTGCACCTAGAAATTTCAATAGCGCACAACGCTCAACCGACATGTTTTCAGGCATGGTGAGTATTAATTTCAAACCTTTTGCAGCAGCCACCATTGCAAGCCCAATGCCTGTGTTGCCGCTAGTTGGCTCTATTATGGTGCTCTCGCTATTTAGTTCACCTTTTTTAATAGCATCTTCTATCATTGAAAGTGCTACCCTATCTTTTATACTTGAACATGGATTGAAACTTTCTATTTTGGCATATATTTTTGCACAAGCTTCAATAGACTTAGAGTAATTTACTAGCTCTAGCATTGGAGTTGATCCTATAAGTTCGATTATTGACGATGCTGTTTTCATTTCTGCTTTTGCGGTGATGACTGTGTTATTTTTGAGTTTGGGGCTATGTTATCGGTGATCCATGTGTTGCCTCCAATTGTTGAGTGATGTCCTATTGTAATTCTCCCTAATATTGATGAGTTTGAGTATATTGTCACATAATCTTCTATTATAGGATGTCGCGGTTCACTAATAGGGTTTCCATTATCATCAAGTTTGAAACTTCGCGATCCA
>JAVVZN010000456.1:0-1230 GCA_036650555.1 Rikenellaceae bacterium | reverse complement strand
AACGGCAGCAACATCACACGTTCTCTTACAGCGCGTAACGTAAACTTTGATTCCGACACAAAACACTGGAAGAGCGACAAATACATCAGCAGAACCTACAACGGAGAGAAAGATATTATTGAGAAAAAAAACACCCTCGACACACTCATCAATCTATCAGACAATGAGCTAGGCAAGGTTGAAAGCTACATACAAACTCTAAACATTATGAAGCTCAACCGTTTCATAGACGAGCAAGTACGCAAAGGATCCGACATGATAATAATCTTCGATGTTGAACGACATAATCGTTATGCCTACCCCATATCCACATTCATTCTTACTCTTATAGGTGTTTCACTCTCATCGCGTAAAGTACGAGGCGGCACAGGCCTACACATAGGAACTGGGTTAGGACTATGTTTCTCATATATATTGTTTATGCGTTTTGGCAGTGAGTTTGCCAAAGGAGGAGTACTTCCCCCAGGCATATCAGTTTGGCTACCAAATATTATCTACTCAATTATTGCAGTAATATTATATAAAAAAGCACCTAAATAGATAAGCATGGAATCTTTCGTTACTTCTCGTCGCACAACTACAAAAGTGGCTGTCGGCACTGAGTTTATCGGTGGAGATGCTCCGATAGTTGTTCAATCTATGGCAACAAGCGCCACCACAGACATAGATGGCTCTGTGCAAGATGCACTAAGCATTGCCGAGGCAGGTGGAAGAATTGTGCGCTACACCGCAGCCTCTGTGTCGGAGGCTAAAGCACTAGGAGAGATCAAGAACCGACTACGCGCCGCGGGTTGTGATATTCCAATAGTTGCCGACGTACATTTCAATCCACAGGCTGCATTTACTGCTGCTCAAATAGTTGAGAAAGTGCGTATCAATCCGGGAAACTTCATTGATGCACGTGCAAAATTTGAGATCATAGACTACACCGATAAAGAGTATAATGCGGAGATAGCACGACTTGAAACTGAATTTAGAAAGCTGCTTGCAATATGCAGATCAAACGGCACTGCAATTCGTATCGGAGTGAACCACGGTTCTTTATCAGATAGAATAATGTCGCGCTACGGCGACACGGTGAATGGCATGTGTGAGAGCGCAATGGAATTTCTCCGAGTATGCAAAAAAGATAACTTCAACAATGTTGTGGTGTCGATGAAATCGAGTAATGTGGCGGTTATGGTGGAAGCATATCGTGAGATAGTGCTACGCATGCAACGAGAAGAGATG
>JAVVZN010000455.1:0-1259 GCA_036650555.1 Rikenellaceae bacterium | reverse complement strand
TAAAGGAAAATTAAAAATAACAACTGAGTCATTTAATATAGATAGTAAAATACTTAATAGTTTTCAAGCAACAATTAATGAAAGAGTAAATAAAAAATATAAAATATGTTGGCAGAGAAGCAGTGGATTCTCCTACCTCAAGCAGAGGAGGGGAGTACACAAAAGCTTGCAAAGGCTTTGGATATTCCTGCTGTTTTAGCTGATCTCCTGATACAGAGGGGTATAAATAGTGTGGAAGAAGCGCGTAGTTTCTTCTCACCCTCTTTGGATAAACTGCATGATCCATTTCTTTTTAAAGATATGGATAAGGCGGTTGAAAGGGTAGAGAGAGCAATAAGCAGAGGAGAAAAGATCTTAGTGTATGGTGATTATGATGTTGATGGAACCACAGCAGTGGCGCTAATCTACAAATTCTTCACATCAATAGGTCATAATGAAATTTCGTTCTATATTCCCGATCGTTACAGTGAGGGTTATGGAATATCTACTAGAGGCATAGATTATGCCTCAGACAATGGGTTTTCGCTTATAATTGCGCTTGACTGCGGAATTAAAGCTGTTGATAAAATAAAATACGCCTCGAAGAAAGGAGTAGATTTTATCATATGTGATCATCATCTTCCCGATGAAACCATACCCGATGCGGTTGCTGTTCTTGATAGCAAACGAGTGGATTGCAACTATCCTTTTAAGGAGCTTTCAGGTTGTGGTGTAGGTTTTAAGCTTGCACAAGCTTATGCCATGAGAAACAATATCTCTTTCGATAAGGTTGAGGCGTTGCTTGATTTGGTTGTTGTGTCGATAGCCTCTGATATTGTGCCAGTGACAGGAGAAAATCGTATTCTCTCTTATTTCGGGCTGAAACGTTTAAATTCTAATCCTAGTCGTGGTTTAGACTCTATAATTAAAATTTGCGGTTTAGAAAAGCATCCTATCACTATCGACGATATTGTGTTTAAAATAGGTCCACGTATTAATGCTGCCGGACGTATGGAGGTTGAACTCGATGAGGTTGTTGAAAAAAGTTCTGGTGGAAACAATGCAGTTCGACTTCTTATATCAACCACAGACGAACGAGCGGTGAAATATGGAAATATAATCGACACCAACAACAATAGTCGTAAAGAGATTGATCGTTCTATCACAATAGATGCACATCGAATTTTAGAGCAGCAAGACCTTATCAACGAGGCTAAATGCACTGTTCTCTACAATCCCGATTGGGTGAAAGGTGTTGTTGGTATTGTGGCATCACGACT
>JAVVZN010000454.1:0-1262 GCA_036650555.1 Rikenellaceae bacterium | reverse complement strand
GTCGCTATGGTGTCAATGCTAAAGAGATGACATCTCAAGAAATTTTCGATGCCGTTGCTCCACTCGATATTAAAGGGCGTGAAATAGAGAAGTTGAAAGAGTTGCTTTTACTTTCTGATTTTGTGAAGTTTGCAAAGGTTGTGCCATCGCAAGATGAGTGTAGAGCCTCTTACGACAATGTCTACTACTTTGTGGAAGAAACAAAACTAATGCCTTTGACAAGTGAAGTCGCTGCTGAAAAAAAGGATATAACTAATATTAAATAATTATTGTAATATTTTTGTTTTAGCAAACAAAAGCAATAAGATGCACAATGTGCTCAAAATTTTAAGTGATCAAAAATGAGAAATATATTTTTAATAATAGTTTTTATTGTTTCAAATAGTGTGTTGTTTGCCCAGTCCGAAAAACGTTACGTTCGCATGGGTAACAAAAATTATGATAAGGAGAATTTCACCGAGGCAGAGGTGAATTATTTGCGTGCATTAACTGCCGATAGCACCTCTTACAGTGCTGCGTTCAATCTAGGTGCCACTCTCTACAAGCAAGGTCGTCATGCAGATGCTGAGCGTGTGTTATCAAAAGTGGCAAAAGATTCGTTGTCTGCGCACTATGGTGATGCCTCTTTTAATCTCGCAAATTCATATCTCAAACAACGAAAGTTGGAGCAGGCAGTTGATGCTTACAAAGGTGCGCTGAGATCTAATCCAACCGATACGCTTGCTAAGAAAAACCTTGCTTATGCTCAGAAGTTATTGGAGAAAAATAATCAAGATAAGCAAGATAAAAATAATAAGGATAAAGATAAAGATAAAGACAAAGACAAAAAAGATCAGAACAAGGATCAAAACAAAGATCAAGATCAAAACAAGGATCAGAACAAAGATCAAAACAAGGATCAAAATAAAGATCAAGATCAAAATCAAAATCAACAACCAAAACCTCATGATGGTCAAATGAGTAAAGAGGAGGCAGAGCAGATACTTGAAGCCATGCAAAAAAATGAGGATAACACCCAGGAGAAGGTAAACGAGAAAAAAGCCGTAGGTGTGAGAGGTCGTTCGGCTAAAAACTGGTAGAATCGGCAACAACATTGTTTGTGTCGTGCTAATTATACATAATTAAGACTTTTTGTAATAAAATGGATATAGTAAGATTTGAAAATCCCAATTTACTCTTTCTTTTGCTGTTAATACCAGCTATGGTTGGTTACTACATTTACAAGTTCAAAGGAGGAAAAGCGGCGATAACAATATCGTCGG
>JAVVZN010000453.1:0-1267 GCA_036650555.1 Rikenellaceae bacterium | reverse complement strand
TGTAGTCCACTACTATCTCGGCAAATCATCGAAAAAATAGCCTCAAAAATAGCAGTAATAAAATTTTGAAAACAAATTAAAATAGCTTCTTAGTTCATGTAGATTTTATTTTTTTCAGGATTTATATATCTCATGTAGAACCAATAAGTTTGCCCAAATTCTGATGAAGAAACTCCACGTCCTCGCATTTGCTCTTTATATAGATTGTATTTGGCAACTATCTCATCCGATATTTTTACATTGATAGCTATTTGTTGATCTTGTGGCACTGCATCTTTGTAGAGTAGAATAGCCTCTTGGTAGTATGTTGGTAGGTTGCCGTTGAAGTAGGTAGATGCGCGCGAAATATTTTCAACGAATTTAACTATTCTGCCACTGAGTGCATAGTGCGCCATCAAATATTCAAATGCCACCATATTGGCTGAATCTGCATGGCAAACCACCTCTAATGTTCCTATTAATTTTGACTCTACGAATGTGGAATCGGCTCCAGTGGTGATATATCCTTCTGGTTTAATACGTTTGTGGTGTGGTAGCATTGTGGCAAATCTGTTGGCTAACTCCGGTTTGCCAACTTTGTCGTAGTAGTAGATTAGTTTCGGAATGTTGTAAAAGTTTTTCCCAGAACGAACATAATTTTCAAAGGTGCGATGCAACCCTTCGGCTGGCACACCGATAATATCGTAGACCATATCACTCAAACGCATTTCAACAGTTTCCATGTCAAGTCCGTCGGCTCCTGAGATCTGAGGATAAAAGAAAAGATTCTTAGAGAAGTTGCCGGTTTTATAGAGGGCTATGTTTGTGTAATAGCATGTTTGTTTGTTGAATACCAATCTGTTGTGTGCGTGTTTTAGCACGTTTTCCCACTCCTCATTGCATACCATTTGCTCCATCTCTATCACATATCTCAAACGAGGATTGTACTCTTTGTAGTTGTTGTATATTATGATGAGTATGGTTATGGGCAAACATATATAAGTTGCATATTTGAATTTAGAAACAAATTTTTGAACGAAAAATGAGTATAGAAGATATATCCCACAGTACACAACTAGAGATAGAAGATCTCCCGACAAACTAACAGTGAGGTAAGCAATTGCAATAAGAATAGGAGCCGCTATAATCTTTCTCTTAACACCTTTTATTAGTATGAAAACATGAAACAAAATAGCAAGTATCAAAGCTGAGCATATGAGCGCTAGAAATGTTATTTTGGAATATTGGATTATTAGTAGTGCCGGCGGAATTAGTGCTGCGAAAAAAG
>JAVVZN010000452.1:0-1273 GCA_036650555.1 Rikenellaceae bacterium | reverse complement strand
AAACAGCTTCTAAAATTTCATCAAAGCCATAAAAATATTTTTACAACAATATTTTTATGGCTTTTAAAACTTAAAATATGAAAACACTTGTTACAACGTTATCATTATCAATGATGTTTTTATCACTCAATGCGCAAGAGAAAAAAGTGTATCCTAAACCCGAACAAATGCGCCCTGCAATGACTGAGTTTTGGACTCCTCAGCCAAAAATTGTGACACCTGCCGATTTCGACAATCACGTCATAGCAGCACCCTCAGATGCAATAGTTTTATTCGATGGATCATCAACATCTGAATGGATACACAACGACGGAACACCTATTAAATGGAGCTCTGCTGATGGTATTTTAACAGTTAAGCCCGGCACAGGAGAGATTCGCTCTGTTCGTGAATTTGACGATTTTCAATTGCATCTTGAATGGAGCGCACCAACAAAAATCACTGGCAATAGTCAAGGAAGAGGCAACAGTGGTGTGTTCTTGCAAGGTTTATATGAGTTACAAATATTAGATAGCTACGACAACGAAACTTATGCCAATGGTCAAGCAGGTTCGATCTACAAACAAACTCCACCTCTTGTAAATGCAACACAGAAACCTGGAAAATGGAATGTATATGATGTGATATACAAAGCTCCTACATTCAAAAACGGTAAAATGGTTGTAAGACCAACAGTGACTGTAATACACAACGGCGCTGTGGTGCAAAACAACACCACAATCCTTGGCACAACAGAATATATAGGTTTGCCACGTGAGGTGGTTCATGGTAAAGGAGCGTTACGTTTGCAAGATCATGGTAACGAAACACGTTTTAGAAATATTTGGATAAGAGAGTTGTAATATTAAAGTATAAATTATGAAAAAATTATTGATGCTAACAGTTGCCATCTGTCTATGCAGCATGGCAATGGCTGCCAAACCTATTAAAGCCTTGATAGTTACAGGTCAGAATAATCATAACTGGCCGGTGAGTCATGTCATATTAAAACAGATACTTGAGAAAGACAACTACAAGGTTGATCTAGCCATATCTCCCAAAACTGGAGAAGATATGAGTGGATTCAAACCTGCTTTCAACGATTATGAGCTTGTGGTACTAGATTACAATGGCGACTCATGGTGTAAGCAAACAAATGATCAGTTTCTGGAATATGTTCGTGCAGGTAAAGGTGTGGTGATATATCATGCTGCTAACAATGCTTTTAATAGTTGGGATGAGTATGAAAAGATAATCGCTTTAGGCGGTTGGGGCGGTCGTGGTAAAGAGTCGA
>JAVVZN010000451.1:0-1291 GCA_036650555.1 Rikenellaceae bacterium | reverse complement strand
AAAGAGGTGCCTTCAAGTGATTTCAACATGATAGATGGGGTGGATTTTATTTCAACACCAACAAAGCCAGACTCTAATTTATGCGAATCGTTGTGCAACATTTTTGGTTTTACATCATCATCTGGATTTATCAAACCCAACTCTACCATTAGCTGACATCCGTTGCATACGCCAAGTGATAGTGTGTCTTTGCGAGCGTAGAAGTTGTCTAACGCTGCCTTCGCACGCTCATTGTATAAGAATGCGCCTGCCCAACCTTTGGCTGAGTTCAGAACATCTGAATTTGAGAAACCGCCTACAAAAACTATAAGATTTACATCTTCAAGATTTTCTCTACCTGTGATAAGGTCGGTCATGTGAACATCTTTAACATCCATGCCTGCTAGGTGCATAGCCCACGCCATCTCTCTCTCTCCATTAGATCCTTTCTCACGAATTATGGCAGCCTTAACCCCTGATCGTTCTTTACGATGCGGATCAATACCATATTCAGATAATTTTCCTGTGAACGATGTAGGGAAATTATAGTTCAACTCTTGAGTAGCGAAATTTTTGAAACGCTCACCCGCCAATTTCTCTGTGCTCTGCAATGAGTCGAGCAAGAACGACGGACGATACCAAACTTTTCTCATATCAGAAATAGAGATATTTATAGAGCTGCTGAGATGATTTATTATAAACTCGCGATCAAGATTAACGTCGCCTATCACATCAGCTTTTACACCATTGCGCGATAAGATATTGCATATCTCACTGCCGTTTTCAACTTGTAGAACTATTGAAGGACGCTCACTAAATAGTAATTTTATTAGATCTTTCTCACCGAGCACGTCGAGATCCAAAGTCATACCAGATGCGTTATCAGCAAATGTCATCTCTAGTAATGCAGTGATTAAACCGCCCTCTGAGATGTCGTGTCCTGCTAATATTTTATTGTTTTCTAAAAGCTCCTGCACTGCGTTGAATGCCTTTACGAAATAATCGGCATCAGTAACTGTTGGAACATCACTACCTATCTTAGATAGAGTTTGATTAAGACTACTACCACCTAATTTGAAATCATCGCTGGAGAAATCAATATACACCATTTGGCTCTTAATTGGAATAAGAGCAGCCTTAACACATTTTTTAATGTCGGTGACCACGCCAGCCGATGTTATTATTACTGTGCCCGGAGCATAAACAAGCTCTCCGTCTTTGTATTTTTGTGTCATAGACAAAGAGTCTTTACCGGTTGGGATATTGATGCCCAAACCTATTGCAAACTCACTTGCTGCCTCAACAGCGCTAT
>JAVVZN010000450.1:0-1300 GCA_036650555.1 Rikenellaceae bacterium | reverse complement strand
GCGGACCTTACAGTACAATGTATGTAATGCGTCCGTGGACTGTTCGTCAGTATGCAGGTTTCTCTACTGCTGAGGAGTCGAACGCATTTTATCGTCGTAACTTAGCCTCTGGACAAAAAGGTTTGTCGGTGGCATTCGACTTAGCAACACACCGTGGCTATGATGCCGACCATCCTCGTGTTGTGGGTGATGTTGGTAAAGCAGGTGTTTCTATCTGTTCTGTTGAAGACATGAAAGTGCTTTTCAACGGTATTCCACTAGATAAAATGTCGGTTTCAATGACAATGAATGGTGCGGTTCTTCCTATCCTTTCGTTCTATATTGTTGCTGGTCTTGAACAAGGATGCACTTTGGAGCAGCTTAGCGGCACAATCCAAAATGATATACTAAAAGAATTTATGGTTCGTAACACCTACATCTACCCTCCTAAATTCTCAATGCAGATCATAGCCGATATTTTTGAGTACACCTCTAAAAATATGCCTAAGTTCAACTCTATATCAATATCAGGTTATCACATGCAAGAGGCAGGTGCAACAAACGATATTGAGCTTGCTTACACTCTTGCCGACGGATTAGAATATCTTCGTACAGGTGTTAATGCAGGCATGAGCATCGACACATTCGCTCCACGTTTGTCGTTCTTCTGGGCAATAGGCACAAACCACTTTATGGAGATTGCAAAAATGCGTGCAGCGCGTCTTTTGTGGTCTAAAATTGTGAATAAATTTGGACCTAAGAATCCAAAATCACTAGCACTTCGTACGCACTGCCAAACTTCTGGCTGGTCGCTAACCGAACAAGATCCATTCAACAATGTGGCACGTACAGCTATCGAGGCAATGGCATCGGCTCTTGGACACACTCAATCATTGCACACAAATGCACTTGATGAGGCAATTGCTCTTCCAACTGATTTCTCAGCTCGTATTGCGCGTAACACTCAGATATATCTTCAAGAAGAAACAAAAATATGCAAAGCTGTCGATCCTTGGGCTGGTTCATACTACATTGAGAGCCTAACAAACGAGATAGCTCAAAAGGCATGGAAACTTATTGAAGAGGTTGAGGAGCTTGGCGGTATGGCTAAAGCTATCGAAACTGGTATTCCAAAAATGCGTATTGAAGAGGCATCTGCTCGTAAACAAGCTCGTATCGACTCAGGCACCGACACAATAGTTGGCTTGAACAGATACCGCTTAGAGAAAGAAGATCCTATTGATATTTTGGATGTTGATAATTCGGCAGTTCGTCTATCTCAAATCAAACGTCTTAATGATTTAAAAGCATCGCGCGACAA
>JAVVZN010000449.1:0-1309 GCA_036650555.1 Rikenellaceae bacterium | reverse complement strand
CCATGCACAGGGCTGAAAGGCATCAGAGTGGCATCGGGATCTCTTGGTCAAGGGTTGTCGTGCGCAATAGGTCATGCCTTAGCGAAGAAAGCCGATGGTGACACTAACATAGCTTATGTATTGATGGGCGATGGCGAAACTCAAGAAGGACAAGTGTGGGAGGCTGCTATGTTTGCAGCAGCTCGCAAAGTAGACAACCTAATTGCAATTATAGACTGGAACAACCAACAGATTGATGGAACATGCGATGAGGTGCTAGCACTTGGCGACATACATGCCAAATGGAGCGCATTCGGATGGGATGTTATTGAGATGAATGGTCACTGTTTCAAAGATATATTTGAGAAGATGGCACTAGCAAAATCTAAAGTAGGAGCTGGTAAGCCTATCATGGTTCTTATGAAGACTCAGATGGGTAAAGGTGTAGACTTTATGTGTGGCACAAACGAATTTCACGGCAAAGCCCCATCTTTAGTGCAGAAAGATACCGCACTAGCTCAACTGACAGAAACTCTAGGTGATTACTAAGAAATAAAAAGCACATAGTGCTTAAATAGATTCGATAGCATGAAAAGATTTGAAATAACAGGAAATAAAGACACACGTTCTGGATTTGGAGCAGGGCTCACAGAGGCAGGCAAACGAAATCCTCAAGTAGTTGCACTTTGCGCAGATCTCACTGGCTCGTTAAAAATGAATGGTTTCCAAAAAGAGTTCCCTGATCGTTTTTATCAAGCAGGCATTGCAGAAGCTAATATGGTTTCGGTAGCTGCAGGAATGGCAACAGCAGGTAAGGTTCCGTTTATAGGAACATTTGCAAACTTTGCCACCAGCCGCATCTATGATCAGATTCGTCAATCGGTGGCATATTCAAACAAAAATGTAAAGATAGCTGGGTCGCACGCTGGCTTGACTCTAGGAGAAGACGGGGCTACACATCAAGTTCTTGAAGACATAGGACTTATGAAGATGCTTCCAAACCTTACTGTCATCAATCCATGCGACTACAACCAAACAAAACTGGCAACAATTGCAGCAGCAGAATATGTTGGTCCAGTCTACCTACGTTTTGGTCGCCCAGTAATGCCTATTTTCACAGATGAGAACTTTAAATTTGAGATAGGCAAAGGCATAAAAATGATTGAGGGTAAAGATGTTACAATCATTGCCACTGGTCATTTAGTTTGGGAAGCCATAGTTGCAGCCGACCTTCTTGAAAACGAAGGCATCTCTGTGGAGCTTATCAATATACACACTATTAAACCATTAGACACACAAATTATTATGGATAGTGTGAAGAAAACAGGTG
>JAVVZN010000448.1:0-1317 GCA_036650555.1 Rikenellaceae bacterium | reverse complement strand
GGCTGCTATCTTCACTGTTTTCAACATTGTGATAAAAGCGTCGATATTGAGTTCAAGATAATATGTATCATTTTTTACCAGCAGGTAGTTTATCGCCTTGATAAACATCAAAAAGCGATATACTTTTCAATAATTTCTTTTCTGTCTTTTTAGCCACCTCTTTTAGGGCTGCAAAACTAACATTCTCATCAACCATAAGTGCTAAGTCACGCTTAACCTCTGGGAACTTCGACAACTCTTTGGCTGCTATCTTCACTGTTTTCAACATTGTGATAAAAGCGTCGATATTGAGTTCAAGATAATATGTATCATTTTTTATATCGAACTTATCTCGTATCTTTTTGGAAACCACACCCATATCTAATAGATGCTTGCCATGTAGTTTGAGAGATATGCCCTCTGTATAAATCTCGTTTTTGATGTTTTCAGTTACTCCGCTTTCAAAATCAAGCCCAAATCTCTTTAATAACATCTGAGCATAACGTTTTAGTGTGAAGAAACTACTTTTTTCTGCACCACCCATCCAAGACTGAACTTTATCGTTGCCCGAAACAAGCATTGAGAGTGTGTAGTACTCTTTGTATGGAGCCAAACCGCCTTTTTCTACTTGTGAGGCGATGTATGAATAGCAATTACCTAACTCATAGAACTTAACGTTTGTTCTTTTGCGATTAGTGTTCAACATCAACGCCTCCATTGCATTATAAAGCAATGTTTGACGCATCACATTAAGATCGTTGCTCAACGGATTTAATATTTTAACACATTTTTCAATAGGATAACATTCGCTACCTTCATAGTATTCACTTTTTGATAGAGAATTACTCATTATCTCATTAAATCCTATGCTTGACAACATCTGAGAAATAGCCTCAGCAACCAATGTTTTACTATATTTTTGTTCGTATGATAATGTTGAGTGAACTTTTTGTGGAATCTCGATATTGTTGTAGCCGTAGATACGCAAAATATCTTCCACCACATCAACCTCACGTTTTACATCTACACGATATGGAGGAACATCTAGCAGCAGAGAATCGCCATTATCCTCCACTATTTTCATCTCCAACCCCTCAACGATCTTAACGATAGTATCTTTACCTATTTTTTTGCCTATCAAACGCTCCACTCTATCAATAGATATTGATACTTCAAAACCTTTAAGATCCATATTTAAGATGTCGGTGACCTCGCTAGAGATCTCGCCACCTGCAAGCTCTTTTACAAGCAGAGCAGCACGGTAAAGTGCATATTCCGGGATCCGAGGATCGGTTCCACGCTCATATCTGAAAGAGGCATCGGTCAATAAACCGTGAC
>JAVVZN010000447.1:0-1332 GCA_036650555.1 Rikenellaceae bacterium | reverse complement strand
TAGCATCTTCAGCCCCCTTTGCTGCTTGAGCATAACCAAGAATTGATTTCACCTCATTCCATGATGAAGCCAAAATGATGTTTGCAGCTGGATAGTTTAGCAGCTTTTTCTCTTGTTGTCGATCATAATTATCGCCATTGTCTACCACTCTGATACCATCAAAATCAAAAAGATATATATTACATGCAATCGGTGCTTGATTTCCTTTAAAACTCAACACTTTAATACCCTCAATATCAACAGGGACCTCTGCATTACCTAAAACAATAAGATTCTGATTTGGAGCCACAGCTGGCACTTTGTTGCCTGTTTTTGGGTCGATTATAGTGTAATCATCTGCCACGACCACCTTTTTACCTCTAGCAAGCATTGCACTAACAATTGCAGGACTTATATGATCTTCATGATTATGAGTGACAAAAAGAACATCTAGTTGCTTTGCTAATCGCTCATAATCGCACTCTTTCCAAATATCCATACTCGGAATAGATTCTGATAAGCCTAATATTTTTCTTGTGATTATTTTATTTGCAGTTATATCAACTGCAAATGTGCGGTTTGGGGTTTTGAATATATATCCCATGTTATAAATTTTCCAAATCACCACGCCCTCTTTAGGAACAACATTTTCTATCTCTGAGAGCACTCGTTCCTTTGCTGCACGACAGTAGTTGTAGGTGACTTTATTAAATTCGGAATATTCTCTCACCGTAATGTCTTTAGCATAATTATTGACATGCAGTGGATAATCCAGAAGTTGCATTATCCTTTTGCGTATCTCGAAATTTTGTGTCGTAGGCGGAAACATATGTTTCAACTCCGCAACAAGCTGATGAGTGTTGCCCATCCAAGCGTATGGATCCGACGATGATTCTTGTTTTTTGATAAATCGTGTGAGTTTTTTGGCAATTGGCTGACCACGGTAATCGTCTCTAAAAGATGTGGCATATTTCAACATATCGGAGCAGAGCGCTGCATTTGACTGTTCTTTCCATGTGAAAGATGATAGCACCACTGCTCCCACGAGAAATGTTACTATCAAAAACGGTTTAAAGCTTTTCATATAAATAATTATTTGGGTTTACAAATATAATAAAAAAATTGGTGTCTGATTAAGAAACTGTTTAAATAATTATAGGCTTAGAGATTTTTATATTTTGAAATCCAAAATAGCATATTGATTCGTCTTAATGATATGAGACGTTATTTTTGAAAAATGAAACAGCTGTTTATGACGATAAACTACGCTGTAAATTGATATATGACGTTTTTTTTGTATATTTGCAAATTAGAAGCTGTTTTAATTTGTTAATTTTGTTCTTTTCGGCTCTT
>JAVVZN010000446.1:723-1352 GCA_036650555.1 Rikenellaceae bacterium | reverse complement strand
GAAGATGCAGTGTCACGAATTTTATCCACAGCGCCAACAATTGTGTTTAAAGCAGTGTCGTAACCTATTGTTGTGTCGGTTCCAGATAAGTCGTTGTCGATTGTACCGGGAATACCAACAATTGGAAAGTTGAACTCTGAAGCAAAAATTCTTGCTCCAGTTAATGTTCCATCACCACCTATTGCCACCACAGCATCTATCTCTTCATTACATAAATTATCGTAAGCTGTTTGACGACCTTCAGGAGTAAGAAACTCTGCACAACGAGCTGTTTTTAAAATTGTTCCTCCTTGCTGGATTATATTACTCACATTTTGAGTTTTGAACTCAATAATTTCATCTGTCACCAATCCTTTATAACCACGATATATGGCCTTCACTCTCATCTCGTTGTAAATTGCAGAACGAGTCACCGCACGGATTGCTGCATTCATACCTGGAGCATCACCCCCAGATGTCAAAATTCCTATACATTTTATATTACCCATAGTATTAATAAGCACATAGTGCTCCTTTATTTTCGTTTATTATAAGCTAATATATTATTAACGTTTCTTATAAGAAGTTATTTTAATTTGTTACCGAAGTTATTAGAGAGCTTATTTGTCACCGTTTTTGTTCTATAAATC
>JAVVZN010000446.1:0-713 GCA_036650555.1 Rikenellaceae bacterium | reverse complement strand
AGCTGAATGAAGATTTATAAAGCGAAAACTGCGGCATATAGAGCCGAAAAAACGAGACTAATAAATTAAAACAGCTTCTGGGTCTATATTTTATGACTTTTATGTAGCCCACACTCTTTGGTGTCTTTCGACTCCCACCACCAACGTCCGCTACGCTCATCTTCACCTGCTAAGACTGCACGAGTGCATGGCTGACATCCAATACTCGGATAACCTTCATCAGATAACTCATTGTATGGGATATTATTTACGTTGATATATTCGCGTACCATTGATGCACTCCAATTATAGAGAGGCGACACCTTTATTAATCCATTTGTTTCATCATATTCAACTGGGTTCAAGCCGTAACGAGTGATAGATTGCTCTTGACGTAAGCCACATATCCAAACCTTCAAACCTTTAAAAGCACGCATCAGAGGTTCTATCTTACGCACCTTACAACAAAGCCTCCGGTCTTCAACACTATTGTAGAATAGGTTTATAGAGTGAGCCTTTACCATTGCTTCAACAGAAGCACTACATGGGAAAAAAATTTCTATTGATTTATCAAAATATTTTGACGTTTTATCAATCAAATCATAAGTTTGAGGAAATAAACGACCTGTATCAAGAGTGAAAATCTTTGTAGACTTATCTATATCACAAACCATCTTGGTTAGGATCTGATCTTCCATGCTCATTGATGTAGATAAGGCTATCTCCCCTTTATA
>JAVVZN010000445.1:0-1357 GCA_036650555.1 Rikenellaceae bacterium | reverse complement strand
AAAATCGGATTTGCAGAACAAAAACAGAAACAAAAATAGCTCTAAAATAACTTCGGTAACAAATTAAAACAGCTTCTTAATATTTATTGCCACATTTTCATATATGACAAATAATAGCAATAAAGAGCACGACGTGCTTAATTTAGAAACTGATAAAACTAAACAAAAAATGAAACAAGCAATAGCAATATTAACAGGTGGTGGTCCTGCTCCGGGAATGAACTCGGTGGTGGGTAGTGTGGCAAAAACTTTCCTTCAAAAAGGCTACCGTGTCATTGGTCTTCACGAAGGTTACACAGGTTTATTCTCTGCCAATCCACGTACTGAAGATATAGATTTCACACTTGCAGACGATATATTTAATCGTGGCGGTTCTCACCTAAAAATGAGCCGTTTCAAACCAACACCTGCCAACTTTGAGAACGATTTCAACCTTGATTTCTTTATCAACAACAACATCAAGTTGCTTGTAACCGTTGGTGGCGACGACACAGCATCGACTGCAAACCGTATTGCTAAATTTTTAGCAGACAAAAACTATCCTGTATCTAACATCCACGTTCCTAAAACAATCGACAACGACCTACCCCTTCCATCGGGTACTCCAACTTTCGGTTATGAGTCGGCACTAAATCAAGGTACACTTATCGCTCGTACTGTCTACACAGATGCTCGCACAAGTGAAAACTGGTTTATCGTTGCTGCAATGGGACGT
Source organism: Rikenellaceae bacterium (assembly GCA_036650555.1). Classification (GTDB taxonomy): domain Bacteria; phylum Bacteroidota; class Bacteroidia; order Bacteroidales; family Rikenellaceae; genus CAMQVM01. The sequence goes on along the minus strand of JAVVZN010000445.1, from coordinate 642 downwards.
TCAGCAGGTCACCTTGCATTCGGCATTGGCACAGCGTGTCACTACCCAATGATGGTTATCCCAGAGATGTTCAACAAAACAGAAATCACAGTAGATAAAATTGTAAATCTTGTTATCTCTGCAATCATCAAACGTAAGATCATGGGCATGAACTATGGCGCTGCGATCATATCTGAAGGTGTGTTCCACGAACTATCCGACGAAGAGATCAAACGTTCAGGCGTTCATTTCACATACGACGAGCATGGTCATCCAGAGCTCGGCAAAGTGTCGAAAGCGCATATCTTCAATGAGATGATTGAGAACAAGCTAAAAGAGATCGGGCTTAAGGTTAAGAGTCGTCCAGTAGAGATTGGCTACGAAGTTCGTTGCCACACTCCAGTTGCCTACGACCTTGTGTACTGTACACTTTTAGGTATGGGTGTCTACAAACTATTCAACCAAGGTATCACAGGTTGCATGGTTTATGTTGATACAACAGGTGAGGTTGCTCCTTTGTATCTTAAAGATCTTCAAGATGAGAAAACTGGCAAGATTCCTCCACGTTTAGTTGATGTAAACTCTAATCGTGTTCAAGCTGTTGTTCAAAACATCTTAAACTTCATAACTGAAGAAGACTATGCAGTGGCTAAAGCCTATGTT
>JAVVZN010000444.1:893-1365 GCA_036650555.1 Rikenellaceae bacterium | reverse complement strand
AAGGAATTAACGTCATAGCCCTGTAATTTGTACGTGTTTTGTAAATAACATATGGGTTATTGTGTGCTGAAGCATTTAGTATTGATATTTGCCATATTCTCGATCCTTTAGGCAATTTTTTCTCCATACTGTAATTAATATCTGCTCTAAAAAAATCTGTTAAACGTGTGTTTGCATACTTCGGATAATAAACCATGGTGTGTGCATGCCTGTAATAACTATCTATCTCACAGTTTGGGTAGGTTTCATTTGAAAGAATATATGGCAAACCTGTTTTGTAGCCAACGTTCAGTGAAAGTGTGTGTTTCTTCTTACCACGGTTCAAAACATCATATATAGCAAGAATATTCACGTCGTGAGGTGCGTCGTAGATATATGGTCGCCACTGATCGCCAATATTATTTTCCGATCTTGAATATGTGTAAGACAACATCGCAGAGAATTTATTTTTATGATACTGTACTGTCAGTTC
>JAVVZN010000444.1:0-883 GCA_036650555.1 Rikenellaceae bacterium | reverse complement strand
GCTACATCATAACCACCATCGCCAGATAGAAAATCATCGCTATTGTAGACAAGCGAGAGGTTGCTGCTCTTTTTGTAATAGACTTCGGCTGTAATATCCAACACGTCGCCAAAAGATTTTCTAGCTCCTATTGCAACCTGATCTGAGTGTTGTATTGTCTTGCCTGTGAATGGAATCCAATAATCAATTGGGATCGAGAAGTAGTATTTATTTAATGAGAATAGAGGTTGTGAATTTCTGACATAGGACAGCCACAACGCACTACTTTTGTTAAAATCATACGATACAGAGACTCTGGGTTCAACGGCAATCACCACATTATCTGAGTTATCATACATCGCCACACGCAGCCCTGCATTAAATGTATATTTATGCAATGTGTATTTGTTATTAACAAAAAGAGCTGCCGATGATAGATTCCGGCTCCTATAATCAACACTATTTTTCAAACCGTTACGATCGAATGATGTTCTTTGTGGTTGGAAATATTGTCGTGAGAAGTTTAAGCCATACGTGAGCGTGTAATTTGGTGTTACGGTATATTCAAAATTAGATTTTAGTCCTATTTCGTCCATTCTTGATTTTAACAAACCTTTCGAGTACTGTTTCTCTTCATATTGCTCATAAATATTGTATTTCTCATTGCTCAACAGAGAGTAATAAAGAGTATTGTTCATAAATAACTTTGGCGATATAGTAGTATTCAAGCGAAGTGACGCAATTGAATTGCCCCATTTTATACCTGCACGACCTTTCGATGATTTTGTTTTCTTTTTTCACGCCGTGTGTTATACTAAAGGTACTTTAAGTTGGAGGTGCGCTTGCATGGGTGAGAAGGAATACGCCGCTTTACATGATGCGCTTGCATCTTCCCGTATGGAGG
>JAVVZN010000443.1:0-1367 GCA_036650555.1 Rikenellaceae bacterium | reverse complement strand
ATTTTATTGCTGCTATTTTTGAGGCTATTTTTTCGATGATTTGCAGAGATAGTAGAGGACTACAGCTCAAAAATCATTGGAAGAAGATGACAAAAAGAGTGGTAGTCGAATGCTGGGAACAAATTAAAACAGCTTTTTAGACGCAACAATATATTGCCATTTACGATTGTAAGGCTGTCATAAATTGTTGTTTTGTAGGATAATCTAATTATACTAACTTTTCGAGTGCATTTTTTGCAGCACGTTGTTCCGCCTCTTTTTTTGAGTCACCTATGCCGTAGCTAATGACTTTGCTGCCGATAGATATTTCAGTTTGGAATTGTGGATGTTGCTCAGAGAAAAGATTACTCTGTTTAGAATCTATAATCGCTTTCTGTCTGTTTTTTTGACACCATTCAATTAATCGACTCTTAAAGTCGGTTTCTGTTTCGGTGATACTGCTCAGATCTATGTATTGAGCAAATATTTTGTTTATTAGCAGACGGTTCACGTAGTCGTAACCTTTATCAAGATATATTGCTCCCATCATCGCCTCAAAGGCGTCGCCACTCAGATGTTTGTTTGTGGAAGGAAGATTGTTTTGCGAGATTATATGCTCGCTAAGTCCAATTTTCTCTGATATATCATTTAGGGAATTACGCGAAACAATTTTAGAACGAAGTTGTGTAAGAAACCCCTCGTCCTCAAATGGATATTCAATATAGATCATATCCGACACAACAGCCTCAATCACAGCATCGCCCAAAAATTCTAAACGCTCATTATTAATAAACGTTCCATCTTCGAGTTGCAGTGAAGCCGACTTATGTATCAGCGCAAGTTTGTAGAGCTCTATGTTATTTGCATAGATGCCGAACAAGTTGTGTATGATCTTGTAGAAGTGCTTGTTTTTAGAGAAAACTCGTCGTGTGATATATAATGTAAAATCAATCACCTCTGATTATTCCTCAAATTTTTTGAAAATTACTGATGAGTTGTGACCGCCAAAACCGAAAGTGTTGCTAAGTGCATAGCGTACATTGCGTTTTTGTGCTTTACCTAATGTTAGGTTTATTCTTGGATCAATTTGCTCGTCAAGTGTCTCAACATTTATTGTAGGAGGTATTATACCCTTTGTGATAGCCATAATACAAGCCAACCCTTCAATAGCCGCAGCAGCACCGAGAAGATGCCCTGTCATAGATTTTGTGGAACTGATGTTCATTTGGTAGGTATGCTCTCCGAAAGCGGTGATAATACCTTTTAGTTCAGCAATGTCACCTAGAGGTGTTGCTGTGCCGTGTGTGTTGATGTAGTCAATGTCGGTAGGTTTGATACCGGCATCTTCAAGTGCATTGCGCATTGCTTTAGCACCTCCTAATCCTTCT
>JAVVZN010000442.1:0-1368 GCA_036650555.1 Rikenellaceae bacterium | reverse complement strand
AACATCAAAGGGGTTAAGGTATATTCTCATAGAAGTGTCGATTTTATTCCAGTTCTAGTGTCGTCGAAAGGCAGAGCTAATCTTCCTATGGTATCTTTAAAAGGACGTAACAATCATAAAGACTATAAGCGTGATGTGAGCTTGATGAGTAGAAGACAAAAAGCGGCTCATGCTGCCCCATATTTGGTTAGCAAAGGATATAGATATATCAATCGACAACTACACTACCACTATCAACTGCCTTATCAAGCATGGATGGGTGATGCTCAGCTAGATTTGCAGCAAGTTGATAACGGATGTGGTTCAGTGCTGAAAAGCACAACACAAACATTGGTTAGTGATGTGACATTTGAAAAAGTTGTTGAGCCATATCAAATTATTCCTCATATAGCCTATCTACAACCTGAAGTTGAGGTGGTAAAACGTCGTGCCTTACAAAATGAGTCGTATCTGGATTTTGCTGTGAATAGAACAGAGATACGCCCTGATTTTGGAAATAATCCTGCTGAGCTAACAAAGATCAGAGAAATGATAGAGGATATAAAAAATGATGCGGCTATCACAATCAAGCATATCACCATCACTGGTTATGCTTCTCCAGAGGGTTCTTTAGCAAATAATCAACGTTTGTCTGAAGGGCGTGCAAAGGCGCTTGAGGGTTATCTGCAATCGCGTTACAACTTATCTAAAGATCTATATACCATTAATTTTGGTGGCGAAGATTGGGAAGGATTAGTTGAACTAGTAGAGGCCTCAGACATGTTGTACAAACAGGAGGTGCTGGATATTATATTAAATACATCTATTGAAAATAATCGCGAAAAGAAATTGATGAATCTAAAAGGAGGTGTCCCATATCGCTATATGCTCCATGATATGTTTCCTAAGTTGCGTCGAGTGACCTGCAAGATAGACTACAATGTCAAAACTTTTGATGTTAATGAGGCAAAAGAGCTAGTGAAAACAAAACCACAAAATTTGAGCCTTAATGAGATGTATCAAGTGGCTGTCACTTATGAAAAAGGATCAGATGAGTTTAATAATGTGTTTTATGTGGCTGTAAAAATGTTTCCAAACGATCAAACCGCCAACCTCAATGCAGCTGCCACTGCACTATCACGTGGCGACATAGTGTCGGCAGAAGAGTATCTAAATAATGTAACCAGTAGGGTTCGTATTGCTCAATACGACAACTTAATTGGTGTGATTTTGATGATAAAAGGCAACTACGATAGAGCAGAGCAGTACTTCAAATCAGCGGAACAAACTGGATTGTACGAGGCAACGAAAAACCTTGAAGAGATAGCAAAAAAACACGCTAATGAGTTGGAATATAGAAACAGCAAGCATAAATAATTATCTGCAACC
>JAVVZN010000441.1:0-1380 GCA_036650555.1 Rikenellaceae bacterium | reverse complement strand
ATTATAGTTCAAAATCTGTGAAATGTGTGCCGTTTCCGTGGAAAGTAATCCTAAGGCACTTTTTCAGCGACGACTAATTAAGAAAACAACTATCTTTTCTGTTTGTTGAAAATTCAACAAATAGAGGAGGTAGTTGTTTATTTTGTAAAATATCACATTTATATTTTGAATTAAGAAAATAATTACTACATTTGTGATATGACTAATAATAGAAAACATATCGAAACACTGATAAACTTTGCAAATATTGCAGAGCGTTCTTCTATTATTATATCAATCTGTGGTGCAACCACCACATCAACGATTATTACAACCCCTCGCGGGGTTTAATTCAACATATCATCCTCTGGGGCATGTCTGTATGCCTGCCATTACAACGCTGAGTTAAGCGTTGAAAATTGAATTATAGTAATAATGTGTCATGATCTCGAAAATAATAAGTTGTTTTAATTCAAGCACCTTATAGAATCATGATAGATTTTAAATCGTAAAATCAGCAAAATGAGATCAGTAAAAGTTTTCGCCCCAGCCACTGTTGCAAATGTGGGATGTGGTTTCGATGCAATGGGATTTGCATTTGAAGGAGTTGGCGATGTGATAGAGATGTGGTTTAGCGATAACGACGAAATATCATACATAAATGAGAGCGGAGTGGCGCTACCTGAAAATAGTGAAAATAACTTGATGACACCAGCACTTCGCGCAATAATGGATTCATTGGGCGAACGTAAAGGTGTGGTGGTTCGTTTGGAAAAAAAGATACTACCCGGAAGCGGAATTGGATCTAGCGCAGCATCAGCTGCCGCCGCAGTATTTGCCTACAACGAATTAACAAATAGCAATTTCTCAACCAACGAGTTAATAGTATTTGCACTTGAAGGTGAGTGTATGGCAAGCGGTTCAAAACATGCCGACAATGTGGCGCCAGCACTTATGGGCGGCATTGTACTAGTGCGCGACTATGATCCTATCGACACGATACACATGACCCCAGCACGCGACATATATTGCGCTGTGGTGCATCCTCATATAGAGGTGAAAACCATCGACAGCCGAGCTGTACTGCAACCATCTTTGCCACTAAGTGTGGCTGTACGTCAATGGGCTAACCTAGGATCTATGGTTGCATCTATTTTAATAGGCGACTTTGAGCTTATGTCGCGTTCATTAAAAGATCTAGTGGCTGAACCATATCGCAAGAAATTCATTCCAGGTTATGATGTTTTGAAAGATAAGATAATGCAAGCTGGAGCGATCGGCACAAATATATCTGGATCGGGACCATCTGTATTTGCATTATGCAATAGTGCGGTATCGGCAAAAGAGGTTTCGGAGGTTATGATGATACATTTTACGGAGTTGGGGATCAAATGCGATTCT
>JAVVZN010000440.1:0-1383 GCA_036650555.1 Rikenellaceae bacterium | reverse complement strand
AGGTAGAGCTGACCCCAACCGCTACGTTGCGACCATGCTATTATCTCTTTACCGCCAGCAATAAGTTCTATTTTACGCGACTCCATTGAGGTGTTCATACGCTCCTCAATCAAAGGCTTAGCTTTAAGAGAATCAGAAGTTATATCAACCACACATAGATCAATGCGTTTCATGTCACGACTTACACGTGAAAGATAAAATTTCGAGTTGTCGCCAAGCCACTCAGTAGGCTTACTGTTTAACAATTCACGATCTACGAGTTTACGATCTTTTGTCAAAACAGAGATTGTTTGATCTTTGTAGGCAGCAATATCTACCATCTTACATTTTTTCGTTGCACTATCAAATAGATACAAATACTCTTGTGGAGCATTTTCTTCTCCTGGCATATGGTATTTGTAGGTTTGGAGTGTTGGGCGAGGCTTAGCAGTGTTGTTTATGACCCATAAATCTCCAACTTTACGATCGTCGGTGCGACCTATAAGAAAATGTTTTGAATCTTCCGACCAACTTACATAGACCCCTTTACGATTATGTTCGTTCTTTTTCTTATCTACATTTGTGTCTGAATAGCTAGTGCCACTCCACGAGAAACCCTCTATGCCATCGGTGGTGATTTGATGCTCCACTATGGTAGAGTCTTTAGCATTTTTCTTAGCCTTCTCAAAATTAGCTTTATCCATGTAGAAGAGATTACAATCACGTGCAAATATCACTAGCTCTCCATCAGGAGATGGAGATGCCCATGATGGATCGTCATAAGGCTCTTTATAATCAGGAAGTTTTGCAATTTTGCCTGTCTGAATGTCGTAATTGAAAAACACTGTTTTCTTCATCGGACTATCTTTCTGCACTTTATCCTCATCTGTTTCTTCTTTCTGACGATACTCTTCATAGTCGGCTTGCTCATCTTTGGTCATGTCTTGCGACGAAACAACCTCGAAAATAAAACTATGACCATCGTCGTTAAAACGAATATTTTTTATTGGTAGATGTTGTGCATCATAAGGATCTTGCATGAGCTCACTAATCTGAGCAGCCATTTTTGCATTGTCGAATAGCACACGTTTTGTGCCTTTCAGTGCATCGACTATGTACCATGTGTTGCCTTCCGATGTTTTGTACTCATACCAAAACTCATTCTCATTTTTCAGAAAATGGGGTGACACATTTGTTGAAAAGACCAATCGTTGCATCTTATCTGGGGTGAAACGTGCTGGCAACTCATAGTTACTCTTGGTGATAGGCGCATTTTGTGCATAACACGTAAACGCGAACACCAATCCTAATAATAGGACGAAAATCTTCTTCATATATTTTAAGTAATTGATATATTATGTGACAAAGTTAATGTTTCTTACCCGCAATGAAAATATTTTTTAA
>JAVVZN010000439.1:0-1390 GCA_036650555.1 Rikenellaceae bacterium | reverse complement strand
GCTTGCACTCATACTTCCATTTTTCCTCTTTGACAGCTACTACCAGCTATATCTATCTGCCACAGCTTCGCACGCCTATCTTATGGCTTTTGTAAAGTTTGCAGTTCTTGCCACAATAGGAGAGATGCTAGGTCTTCGCATCAAAGAGGGCAGATACAACTACAAAGGCTTTGGATTAATATCTCACGCAATAGTATGGGGTTTTCTAGGGGTTTGGATAGCTTCAGCCATGAAACTATTCAGTGCAGGAGCGCCAGTTATGCTTCAGTCGTTCGGCATAGATGGGATTGTTGATGCCATGGGTTCAACGCTCACACTCCAAAAAGTAATTGGCGCATTTGCTATCTCTGTGATGATGAACACCACATTCGGACCTGTGTTTATGACTTTTCACAAGATCACAGACACACATATCTTAAACAATGGAGGCTCCATATATTCACTTCTTAAACCTATTCATGCAAAGCAGATAATAAGTTCGCTAAACTGGGGTGTTCAATGGAGTTTTGTGTTTAAGAAAACGATTCCGTTCTTTTGGATTCCAGCACACACTATCACATTTCTGTTACATGGCAAATTCTGTTTGCCGCATCGCTGAGCATCGTACTAGGTGTGTTACTATCAATAGCAGCAGTACTATCGCGTAAAAGTTAGTAGCCACTAAGCTACATTTTGCGAATTGTCCTTCTCTTTATCATTGGAAATAATAAACTTAACAGTAATAATTCCTACGGCAGCAAAAACTCCAAGGAATAAAAAGGCTATCATAATTATCTTTTTATTGGGAGAGGCAGCCGACAAAGACACGCTTGTTGGCTCGATAATAGTGGCGATAGGGGTGTCTTCCTGCACTTTTATCCTACCCATCTCCACTTGTGTGGCAATTTGTTGATAGATAGAGAATGCTAAGTCTTTCTCATTAGAGAGCCTTTCAAGCATCACTTGAGCCGATTTCATTGCGAGGTTGCGATTGCGATCTTGCGCAGTGGCGTAAGCTGAATCTAATTTATAATATTTATCTTTGGCCTCCAATAGCATTATTTCGTTGTTTTTTAAATCGGCACGCGCTTTAGATGTGCGGTAGTCGGTCATATAAAGCTGCAATTTAGCAACCAGAGAATCTGCAATAACTGCTGCTATAAGAGGATCTTGCATAGTGACTTTGATGGAGATGACATTTGTTTTTTTGTCGGTTTCCATCTTAATCAATTTTTTCAATGAGCCTATATAAGCAAGTTGGGCTGCACTAGGTTTAAATATATCTATTGGTTGTTCAGTCTTTTTCTCTTTTCCGATACTCATCACCCAACCCAAAGCCTGCATCGGAGCACCCAAAATAGCACCCCACCAAGGCGATTTTTGATCCTCGGTCAAGTATTTATATAGGGTG
>JAVVZN010000438.1:0-1402 GCA_036650555.1 Rikenellaceae bacterium | reverse complement strand
TTATGGGTAACGATGTAAATATTCATATCATGGGAGGTAAGGTAAATGGCTTTTTTGATCTATCAAAAGATGATAATCTGCGTTGGAACAGCTTACTAGACAATGCCGTCAGCCCAGTAATGGATATAGTTGGCAAGCATACTCAGCTTGCATACTCAGTTGAATCACTTAAACGTGAGGCATATGGCAAAGGTGTGGAGCTTGTAAATCTATACGACTCTCTAATCACTCAGCAACATCAAATAATGGGGCTTGTGAAATACAATAGAGTTCAGAAAAATCATATGTTCGGACGTGTGATATGGAATGGATTTATGTATGCCGACGGCATAGGTGCGGCTTTCAACGATAGTACAATGAAAGATATTGCAAATCCCGATAAGTTAAGAGTGAATAGCTGGGGTGTGGCACATGAGTTTGGACATGTGAATCAAGTGCGTCCCGATATGAAATGGGTTGGAACAACTGAAGTGACAAACAATATTTATTCTGTTTGGTCACAATACACCTTCAATAAAGAAATGCCGAAGTTGGAGCGTGAAAATCTGAAAGATTATGATGGTAAAAAAATAGGAGGACGTATTACTGCCTACATGGAGAGTGCGTTTGTTCATCGGCAACCTTGGCTAACTCAAGCAGGTAACGATCGTTGGGATCGTCAGCGTCCTAGAGATTGGGGAGGCGATCACTTTGTGAAACTTGTGCCTTTTTGGCAACTACAACTCTATTTTGCCGTTGCAGGAGATGGCAATAGTTGGGGCAATAAAGATTTCTATGGCGATATATTTATTCAAGCTATTGACAACAAGGTTCCGAGCAGTCAGCCAGATAGTTATTATCAACTTTCATTTATCAAACGTGCTTGCGACGTTGCCAAACTCGACCTTACCGATTTCTTTGTGCAATCAGGCATGTTGGTTCCAATTGATCTATGGGTAGACGACTACACATGTGCACAAATGACAATAAAAGACGAAGATATAAAGGCCGTAAAAGAGTATGCCTCAAAATATAAAAAACCAATCACTCCGGTTCTGCAATATATCACAGCAAATAGTGTAGAGATATACAAACGCATGTTGCCATTGAAAGGACAAAAGGGTGAGGGTTTCACAAAAGAAGCAGAACGTATCGTGATAAATAATAGCGACTGGGCAAATGCAGTGGCTTTTGAAACTTACGCAGGCGATAAATTAATCAAAGTAGCTTTTGTTGGAGCAGGATCAATAGATGCCTCTCACACCATAGTTCAAACACCTGCTGCTGCCACAACGGTAAAAGCTGTTGGCGTAGATGGCAGAAGGTTAGATGTGATCTAGCTAGTGGTCGCTGAAAAAGTGCCTTAGGATTACTTTCCACGGAAACGGCACACATTTCACAGATTTTGAGCTATAATAATGCT
>JAVVZN010000437.1:0-1403 GCA_036650555.1 Rikenellaceae bacterium | reverse complement strand
TGACCGTGGGCAGCGTGCTGGGCTATCTCGCCATTGGGGGACTGACCGGCGGCGGGCTGTATATGAGCCCTCATTTCACCGTCCTGCCGTCTCTTTTGTGCCTACCCATTCTGTCCGCCATCTCCGTTTTTGTCCCCTATTTCACCGGCAAAACCCTGCACCGCGACAGCATCGTAGAAAGGCTGCGGGAGGCGGAATAGATGGGCAGCGTGAGCGAGCTGCATGCAGCAATACAAAAAGATATACTATACAATATCAATAAATGCTGTAAAATGAATACTATACAAGGGGCGCTACATTAAAAAAACAGAAGGAGAGACTTTAGATTTCACCGACATAGCAGCAATATTATCTGTGGCTCCTTACTACAACAAGCCAAATGCCGAAGGTCTATATCAGCATTTTAAAGCCGTGGCAGAATGCTCGCCTATTCCTGTTGTGCTCTACAATGTACCTTCACGCACAGGAGTAAACATCACCGCTGAAACCACTCTAAAATTGGCACGTGAGTGTGAAAATATTATAGGCATAAAAGAGGCATCTGGCAATTTAAATCAAGTTGCATACATAATTAAAGATGCTCCAGAAACGTTCTTTGTAATATCAGGCGACGACAACCTAGCTCTCCCAATAATCGCTCTTGGTGGCGATGGTGTGATCTCGGTTTCGGCAAACGCATTTGCGGCAGATGTGTGCGAAATGATACATGCTGCACTCGACGACAACATGGTTATTGCCAGAAGTAAATACTACAAACTTCTAGTAGCCACCGACGCCATTTTTGCAGAAGGTAATCCTTGTGGAGTGAAATGTGCTTTGAGCCTTAAGAATATCTCAACCGACACTGTACGTCTGCCACTTGTAAAAGCTAGCGATAATATTAAAAACAAATTACAACAAGAGATTGAAAAATATAAGATTTAAATACCAATTCAAAAAACTAGCAACAACGGCTATATTTATTTTAATAATAAATGTAGCCTTTTGTGCTCAGCAGGAGGTGTTTTTCAAAGTTCCGAACTACGATTCGATCAATGTAAACATCCATACAGCCACCTCCGACAATTACTATCCGAAGATTTTTGAACGTTACATGAATGGCGACACCACTCTAACGCTATCACCACCTCTACTATGGCTACACCTTCAACATAAACTACAATCCTCTAGAGGTTAATCCATTGGCAGATTCACTTATGTTAGTTATGGGGCGCAACCGTGATAAGAAATTCATATCTCCTGAGATTTTCAAAGACATAGAGCGTGTGGCGATGAAATCACTCTACTACAATCCTTTTGATATTACAGTTTTAAACATGCTGACATTCATCAATCAGATGTCGGGCAACGACACTAAAGCCTTTGAATATAGCGATAAGGTAAAGAAGATAAAACAAGTGATA
>JAVVZN010000436.1:0-1413 GCA_036650555.1 Rikenellaceae bacterium | reverse complement strand
TCGTTTTGCTAGAAGAGAATTTCACCACCTTATGAGCAGGGATGGTGATTGATTCTTTTGTGGATGGATTCACGCCCTTACGCTCAGCACGACTACCAACAGAGAAGCAACCAAAGCCCATAATGGTGGTTGAGTTGCCATGTTCAAGACCCTCTTTGATTGTTTTAAATACTGCATCAATAGTTCTTGATGCAACAACGGTGGTGAGACCAATCTGCGTTGCCACTTTATTTGTAAGTTCTTTCTTATTCATCACTTATCTGTTTTTAGGTAGTTTTAATTTGCACTTCTCTAAGAAGCTTAACATCAAGTAGGACGTTAATTAGGCGCGCAGGTGGGATATTTGTAGATTGTTAGGGTTGAATGCAGCGACCTCTCACAACATTATTCCCCCTCACGCCTGTGAAATTGACTTGTCGTAGGGATGTACGCGGCTTTGTGACAAGATAGATTGTTTTTGTAGAATCCACTTCCCCTACTATTCGCGGAGGGTACATTGGTAGGGTGTTAGGTATTGGGGCGTACGTTAGCCAAGCCCAGTCGCTCTCTTCATCGAGAGCAATCTGCTTAAAACCTGTACCCAAAGGATAAAGATCGCCAAACCATGGATTCATAGATCCCTGCACCCCGCTCAATTTTGTCTCCAATTTCAATACTCCATATGTAGCTATAAATGTCACATTTGAGCCTTCTACATTTGTGAAATCACCGACATTATCGCCAGTGTTACCATAGGTGAGCGTAAGATCTTTACTCTTCTTCGCGCCATGAGGATTATCTAAACTTCCAATAGTTTTCATTATCCATTTTGAGCTATTGGCATTAAAGTCAAGCCTAGCTGCGCCAATTGCAGAAGGTCCATTGTAAGTGAGTTTACCTATGTTAATATCAGAGCATCCGCCTGTGCGCTGACATAAAAGAAATTCTTGGCTTGTGAAGCTGAGGTAACTCTCACCATTAGACACTGAGTGAGATCCATCATCAATCAGCACATCGTATTTTACTTGATTTGTGGGCACGTTATCACGCGCCAGTTCCGGAGTGGCATAGCCCGGACCTGTGATATCAGTGATATTTAGAATGTAGTGTACGTTTGTTACAAGTGAAATTGATTTTTTTGACTCATCGCAGATAGCAAGGCGGTGGTAGGTTGTTGTACCTTCAATTCCTACTTTGCATGCGAGCAACACCGATACATTATCTGCTTCAAAAACTGTGAACGGACCAATGGTTGTCACACCGCCACTGGGTAATGCCGGTTTAAATTCAACAGCATCTTTTAAACTAGTTAGATTCTTTTTAACATAATATGCATATTTCGTATTTTTATGTATTTCGCCCTGCGCCATAACTAAGCCATGGCTTGGAGCATTGAGGATAGTTGCCGAACTTAGACCAAGTACTAATTCTGGG
>JAVVZN010000435.1:0-1431 GCA_036650555.1 Rikenellaceae bacterium | reverse complement strand
CTTTTGCACAGTCGGCAACGATGATTCTCATTATTCCAAACTCTGCACTCTCTGCTAATGAAAAAGCACTCATGTTTATGCCATAAGTAGAAAGCACATCTACCATATCGTTTATTCTACCTGTTTTATTCTCCAAAAAGACAGATAATTGTTTGATTTTCATAGCTTTTATTTTATATGTGACGATTATCAACTACTCGTTGTGCCTTACCTTCAAAACGTTGAATGCTTCTAGGCTCCACCAATTTAACATCGGCTGAGATACCAAGCACGCTTTGCAGACGATGCGCTATATCTTTTTTAAGCTCCAACATACGATTGATGCCATCGGTGAAAAACTGCTGACTCACCTCAACCTCAATTGTTAGAACATCACGACTATTCACCCTATCAACAATCAACATGTAGTGCGGTTCAACCTCTTTTATCTCTAAGATCACACTTTCGATCTGCGATGGGAATACATTCACACCACGAATAATTAACATGTCGTCGCTACGTCCTACAATACGACCCATTCTAACATTCGTACGCCCACAAGGACATGGAACATCGGTAAGTGTGGTGAGATCTTTAGTGCGATAACGTAGAAGCGGTAGACCCTCTTTGGTTATGGTGGTGAAAACTAACTCACCCTGCTGACCATAAGGCATCTGCTCGAATGTTTTTGGATTTATGATTTCGGGAATAAAATGATCTTCAATAATATGTGATCCGTTTTGCTCACTACATTCATGCGACACACCTGGACCCATAATCTCACTAAGTCCGTATATGTCGTAGGCTTTTATGTGCAGACGGTGCTCAATATCTTTACGCATGTTGTCGCTCCACGGCTCAGCACCGAATATTCCTAAGCGTAATTTAAAATTCGACAGATCAATACCATCTTTCTCAATAGAGTCGGCAAGGTACTGTGCATAAGAAGGGGTGCAAGCAATTGCGGTAGGCGAGAAATCGTGTAGTAGCTGCAACTGTTTCTTGGTGTTTCCACTCGACATAGGGATCACAGCAGCGCCCAATTTCTCAACTCCATAGTGGATTCCGAGCCCTCCAGTGAAGAGTCCATAGCCATAAGCTATATGAAATATATCTTCACGAGTGGCTCCATAGGCAGTTAGACAACGAGCAATCATCTCCGACCAAACAGATAGATCTTTGCGTGTGTAACCAACCACAGTTGGCTTACCAGTGGTGCCAGATGAGGCATGTAGACGAATTATCTCCGACATTGGAACCGCAAACAGACCGTAAGGATAGTTATCGCGCAAGTCTTGTTTTGTGGTAAATGGAAGTTTTACAATGTCATCAACGGTTTTTATATCGTCGGGGGTGATGTCTAGCTCCTGCATCTTAGTGCGGTAGAAGGGTGTGTTGTGATAGACATGCTCAACAGTTTTGTGTAATCTTGCTCCCTGTAATATTCGCATA
>JAVVZN010000434.1:0-1432 GCA_036650555.1 Rikenellaceae bacterium | reverse complement strand
ATACGACGTTGGAAAAATGTTGAAATCATAGGCAACGTAAAGACCTACAAAATACTTGAAGGCTACTTTGGGAAGATAGAAAATCTTCATCAAGTAAATGATGGCGATGAACTTCCGTTGGGACATCACTGTTTGAAATTTGTGTTCACCCCTTGGGTTCACTGGCCTGAAACCATGATGACCTATGACACCACCGATGCAGTGCTATTCTCAGGCGATGCTTTTGGCACATTCGGCACACTAGATGGAGGCGTGTTTGATGATGAGGTGAAATTTGAATACTATGAGAGCGAGATGCGTCGCTACTACTCCAATATTGTTGGGAAATATAGCACCATGGTTCAAAAAGCACTTAAAAAACTATGCGGCGTACCTATCAAATGTATCTGCTCGGTACATGGCATAATATGGCGTACAAATCCCGAAAAAGTAATTGCACTCTACGACAAATGGAGCAGCTACGAATCAGATGAGGCTGTGGTGGTGATCTATGCCTCGATGTATGGAGCAACAGAGAGCATGGCAGATCATATAGCTCGTAAAATTGCAGAAGAAGGGGTTAAAGATATTCGTGTTTATGACGTTTCAAAAACTCATATATCATATCTCATAAGCGAGATATGGCGATGTAAAGGTGTGGTGCTTGGAAGCTGCGCCTACAACACAGAGATGCACCCAAACATGGAACACCTCACAACCGAACTTACTCATTACGGAGTGAAGAACAAATGTTTAGCACTATTCGGATCATATAGTTGGAATGGTGGTGGCGTACGCAACCTCACTAAATTTGCCGAAACAATAGGTTGGGAGTTGGTTTCAGATCCTATCGACATACTAGGACGCCCTACAATCGAAAAACTAGCAGCCGCCACAGTAATGGCTAAAAGCATGGCATGTGCAATAAAAGATTAATAATTAATACACAGACAATGGATAAATTAATAGCAACAAGCCATAGCATATCATTAAAGGTTGAGCCTCAACACACTGCAATGTATGTTGGCTCTGGAGATATGGATGTTTTAGCAACCCCAATAATGATTGCTTTGATGGAGAACTGCGCTATGATGCTGCTGGCTCCTTCACTAAAAGATGGAGAATCATCTGTTGGCACAATGATAAATTGCAATCATAATAGAGCCACTCCTCAAGGAAAGACCATCACCGCCACTGCCACGATTACAAAAATAGATGGCAGAGCCGTTGAATTTTTGATTGAGGCAACCGACGACAAAGGTGTGATAGGCAATGCCGTTCACACACGATTTATTGTAAACAAAGAGAAATTTCTAGGAAAACTAAAAGATTGATACTAAAGTCACTATACATACTACTCGGCACGTTATCACTGATATTAGGTGTTGCAGGTGTGTTCACTCCGGGCTTACCTGCCACACCTCTACTTTTGCTAAGTGCTTACCTATACTCT
>JAVVZN010000433.1:0-1465 GCA_036650555.1 Rikenellaceae bacterium | reverse complement strand
ATTTAGCTCGCTAAAATCGGATTTGCAGAACAAAAACAGAAACAAAAATAGCTCTAAAATAACTTCGGTAACAAATTAAAACAGCTTCTGAGCCGGCAAGGTAAAATTATTTTTTGTATATTTAAACATTGAGTTTAAATAATAACAAATAATTATATCTTGTTAATATTAAAAATATGAGATTAGTCAATAAATATGCCACCGATTTATAAATTACGCATACGTGAGCGAGCCGCTAACAAAGAGATTTTTTGTGTTTCACGTGGGATTTGGGTTGCTTTAACTCCTGAGGAGAGTGTGCGTCAGCAATTTATTCGTTATCTCGTAACGGAGTTGGGCTATGATATAGGGCGAATATCTGTTGAGCAAAGTTTTACTATTGATGGTGGAAAAATGCTTAGAGCTGATATTGTGGTTTATGGTGCAGATGGGAAACCTTTTATTTTGGTAGAATGTAAAGCATCGTCAGTGGATCTTAGTTCGGAATCATTCAGACAAGCCTCGAAATACAACGCGTATTTTAAAGCTAACTATGTGGTTTTAACAAATGGAAACAGCACTTTGGTGCTATATACGAGTGATCTTATTAACTATAATTTCGAGAAGAGTATCCCAAAATTATGAAATGTCAATTTTTTACGAATTGTCATAAATGACTGTAATGTTTTGAAAGTATGGTCGTTGTATGCGATGTCTGTTTTGATATTAACGACAATAGATAAAAAATCTACTAATAAATTGTATCGGAACCGATTGCTAAGTAATTTTGCTGCAAATTATTAATAATATGTTTAATTTTTTCAAGTTTAGGGTCACTACTCTAATAGCTTTGTTTGGCATCATAACTCTCACAGGGTGTGTCAAAGACGAGTATGCTAATGAGCCCACAGGGGAGTTTTCTTTAGCTCTTTCAGCTGACGACACTGCCATAGAGGCGCAAACAAAAGCTGCTGCGGCAGTTGATGTCACACAATTTAAAGTAAATATCACCACTCTTGGTGGCGATCTTCTAAAGAGTTGGGATAAATATTCTGATGTTCCGGAATATGTGCGTTTTGGCAAAGGAAATTATATGATCTCCTCATTTGGTGGAGACTCTACTCTGGTTGGGTTTGACGCCCCATCGTATAGTGGAGCATCAAAATTAAGTGTCTATTCTGGTAATCGCCAAACTGTTTCTTTAGTTTGTAAATTAAATAAGATGGCTGTGTCGGTTGTCGTTTCCGCCGGCATGCAGGCTTATTATTCCGACTATTCCACTGAAGTATCAATATCGCCTAAATCAGCGCTTACATATATAAAAGGTGAGGCACGTTGCGGATATTTCCCTGTTGCTCCTTTGGCGGCTAAAATATCGCTTACTCGAAAAGATGGTAGTAAATTTGAAGCCACAATGCCGCCTATCACTCTTACTAAAGCTGCGGAACACTACACTATCAATTTTGATGTGAATGGTGGCGTTGGT
>JAVVZN010000432.1:0-1474 GCA_036650555.1 Rikenellaceae bacterium | reverse complement strand
AAATATTTAATAGTGTATTTTATATCAAATGCCCATATATACAAAAAATAGTCAGGTGCGGGTGCGCCTTTGGCTGCTAGCTCTGTTTTGAAATATCGCCATGAGGCGCCACAGCGTCCTATCTTCTCTCCAAATTCGCTGCTACCAACCACGTACCAATCTTTTAGATTGTTTGATGCCCATAGCATTATGGTTAATGGTGAATTTGTTTTCATAGATAGTTGAGGTGATAGATGTTCTACCTTTTTCATGTTGTCGGTTCCGAGTTTCAAGGCGTTTGTCTTGATATGTGGTAGGAGTGGATGGTTACGGTCTTCACAAGCGGTGATTGAGATTATATTCCCGTTCTCCATCAGTGTGTTTGGGTCTATATAAACAGCCGATATGTCGCGCGTAGCCCAGCTATTGCTTTTAATGGAATAGGTGTAGGCGTAGGAGTAGCTACTATTGATTAGCATTATCTCGTCATACCATGTCAGCGCGCATAAACGAGCCTCTCTCAGATATACAAAAATATTGTCGTCGATCGGTAGTAGATCGAGGCATGGTTCTATGACTTTCGACACCGAATTGCTTTTGCGTGAAGAGAGTGCCACCACTTCATTTTCAGTGGTGTAGAACACTATGCCACTCATGGTAATGTTTTGAGTGTTTGGATATTGTTGGTTTTTGTTTAGCAATACCGTACGTGAATACAACACCTCTCCAGTGCCTTGTTCTAATGCAAATATGCCTTTCGATGTAAACACAAGCATAGGGTGTTGTCCAAAACTGTTCTCTGTGATCTGATCGGCTGAGGTGGTGAGTGAATATATTTCACACTCATCTGTTTCTATGTCGTAGCAATTTTTAGGTTCAAAAACAAAAGGATTGTTTTGCAGCGACACCATAATCTTGTTTTTTGTCACGAATAAGTTTTCATCGGTTTTGTTGTTGCTTGTCGGTGTAAATCGGTCGGGGTCGAACACAATACGGCTATGTGTTGCATAGGTGGAGTCGTGTAGTTTATTGTAGTATGCGAGGTTGTTTGCCATTGAAGATGTTAGAGGATAGCGTTTTAGAAGTTACCATTCGTTACCCTTTGTGATATACACATTAATGCTTTCAGCCCGATGATCTGGATATGAGATGAAATTGTCGATTGGAATAATAAAGTTATATCCGTTTCGCGGTAGATTGGGATCGTAGTAATAGTAGTTGCATGGTGGTGCTTTCACCTCTACCTCCGTGCTCCCTACGCGTAGGGTTGTTGTGAATAGAAGCTCTTTGCCTCCAATGAAATCTTTTTTATGGTAAACGATATTACCATATTGAAATGTTGGCAAGGTGGCAGTTAGTGGTGTTCCACTGTAAAGCTTTGTCGTTTGGCAGTAGGTGTGTAGTCTGCCATTATACTCAATCATCTTTGCGTGCAGAGTGTCGTGGATTGAGAATGATGGAGTGAATAGTGCACCGTATTCAATATCTGTGAAAT
>JAVVZN010000431.1:0-1481 GCA_036650555.1 Rikenellaceae bacterium | reverse complement strand
GGATCATCGCCGATAACACTCAGCCTATCTCCCTTAATCCTCCAGCTCTAGTACGTTCAAATTTCACTTGGGAAGTGGTTGAATCTTTAAATGTTGGGGTGGATTTAAGATTATTAAATAATCGTTTGCAAGGAACTTTTGAGTGGTATCGTCGCGACACTAAAGACATGTTAGCCCCTGGTATGGAGTTACCTTCGACGATAGGCGCTTCAGCACCATTTCAGAATGTGGCAGACCTACGCACTAAAGGTTGGGAGCTCAATTTACAATGGAGTGATAAGATCAGAGATTGGAATTATAGTGTTGGGTTCAACCTATTTGACTCAAAGACTGAGATCACTAAATACAATAACGAAGGCGGTATTTTAAATGCTCATTATGTAGGTCAGAATATTGGTGAGATATGGGGTTTTAAAACCGATGGATTTTATGAGATCGACGATTTTGAAGACACATGGATTGATGGCAAATGGAAAATTAAAGATGGCATAACAACTATCTACAACAATAATAGTATTCGTCCGGGTGATGTAAAGTATGTTAATCTTCGCGATGATAATAATAGCACAAATGCAATTTCTGAGGGCGACAACACGTTGGCAAATCCAGGCGATAGAGAAATTATAGGAAACAACACAGCTCGTTATCAATATGGTATCAATGCAAGTGTGGGTTGGAAAGGCATCAATTTATCACTGCTACTTAACGGAACAGGTAAGAGAGATGCGTGGATAAGTGGAAGCTTTATGTGGCCAATGAATTATCAAGTGTTTGGCAATGTCTATGCAAATCAAACCGATTATTGGCAGCCAAATAATTGGAACAAACTGTATGGCGAGATAGACTATACTGCTAAAAATCCGAATGCTTTCTATCCAAGAATTTATGACGAAGGTAAGAACGCAGGCACAAACCATCGTGTTCAAACAAAATATTTGAGTGATGCGTCGTATATTCGTTTGAAGAATGTTACTCTAAGCTACACTATTCCGCAAGCATTTATGAAGAAAATAGGTTTGATGCAGGCAAAAATATTCTTCTCAGGTGAGAACCTATGCACATGGAGCAAGTTGCCTAAAGGGATAGATCCTGTGCGTTTGAGTTTTGGTTATCCGTTCTACGCCACATATTCATTAGGACTCAGCTTGACATTATAATTAATAACGTAAATAAGATTAATACTATGAAAAAATATATATTACCTCTATTCATACTCTTAGGGTTTACGTCGTGTAACGACGAATTTCTGGAGAGAGATCCAATAGAAAAGCAAACCGAAGGCACGGCTTTTGTGTCGTACGAAAACTTCAAAACATATGCTTGGGGTTTGTATGAAACATTCAACGATAAAAACAATTATGTCAGAGGCATTGACAACAACTACATGGGTTATAACAGCGATGAATCTGCTGGTTGGTTGATGGATAATGGAACCACTGATGTGAATAAATATCGTACTCAAAATGCAATCACCCCTTCAG
>JAVVZN010000430.1:0-1496 GCA_036650555.1 Rikenellaceae bacterium | reverse complement strand
ATAAAACGCGGAATCATGGAGATGGCAGATATTGTGGCTGTTACAAAATGCGATGGGGAGAATGTAACGCATGCACAACTCACACGTCGGAATTTTTTAAATGCGTTGCATCTATTTCCAATGCCTGAATCAGAATGGAGAGCAGAGGTCTACACATGCTCCTCGATTGATGGTTCTGGTTTGCTAGATGTTTGGAGTGCAATCGAAAGATATATAAGTCAAACCAATAAAAATGGGTATTTCGACGTTAATCGTCATAGACAAGCAAAATATTGGATGAATGAAACAATTCGTGAGGCGCTTTTAGATAACTTTTATAATAGTTCTGTTATCCAAAATAGCATAGAAGAGATGGAACAAAAGGTGCTCGACAATAAAATTAGCTCGTTTGTGGCTGCCAAGGAGTTGCTTGATTTATATAATAATAGCGTGAAATAATAATTTATACCATATGGATGATAATTTGATTTATGCCATTGTGCTAACACTCTTTGCCGGTCTAGCAACTGGTATTGGTAGTTTGATAGCATTAGTGGCAAAGAGCACAAATCGTAAATTTTTATCTTTTTCTTTAGGGTTATCGGCAGGAGTAATGATCTATGTGTCATTTATGGAGATACTTCTCACCTCACATAAAATATTAGGTGAGAGTTTCTCTGGTAAGAAAGGTGAGTTGATGGCCACATTCTTCTTCTTTGTCGGCATAGCTATAAGTGCTATAATAGATAAGATGGTTCCACAGAGTGAAAATCCGCACGAATTTCACTCTCACTCATTGGAAGATGCAAAGAAACACCCAGCGTCGCCAAAGTTGATGCGCATGGGTATAATGACTGCCCTTGCAATAGGCATACACAATTTTCCTGAAGGTATAGCCACTTTTATGGCAGCATATCAAGATCCTAAACTGGGTATGGGAATAGCAATTGCAATCGCCATACACAACATCCCAGAGGGAATAGCAGTTTCTGTCCCCATATATCAAGCAACAGGCGATAAGATGAAAGCGTTTAGATTGTCGTTTCTGTCTGGTTTGGCAGAGCCCGTGGGTGCGATCACTGCATACCTTATCTTGATGCCTTTCTTGTCGATGGAACTACTTGGTGTAATGTTCGCTATTGTTGCAGGCATTATGATCTATATATCGCTTGATGAGTTGTTGCCAGCAGCGCGTGAGTGGGGTGAACATCACATAAGTATATTGGGTTTAGTTGTAGGAATGGCAATCATGGCAATTAGTTTGATATTATAAGTATGGAAGAAGAAAAAAAACTGAAGAAGCAAAGCTTAATCATAATGTTGGTTTTAGCAGTAATGTTTATAATAGGAATATTAACACGTTGGGACTTCACTAAACGAATGGTGAAAGAGAGCGTTATGGAATATTTTGAACCAACCGATACCTCATCAAATTTTAAATAGTCGTCGCTGAAAAAGTGCCTTAGGATTACTTTCCACGGAAACGGCACACATTTCACAGATTTTGAGAGTTAATT
>JAVVZN010000429.1:0-1505 GCA_036650555.1 Rikenellaceae bacterium | reverse complement strand
TATGCTACGAAGAAAGTTTATGTTTTCCTCTTTAGTCAGTGATTCAGGTGCAAAGTAGAGCAGTTTTGTCTTCCCTGCCAGCACATCTTGTTTCACTTTGTTGATGGCACTTTTGTTTAACGATGAGTTCAAGAAATGCGCAACTCCGTCTTCGGCAGAGAATCCGCGCATGGTGTCTACTTGGTTTTTCATCAAAGCTATAAGTGGCGAAATTATTATCGCTACTCCGTCCATCAATAACGCGGGAAGTTGGTAACATAAACTTTTACCTCCTCCCGTAGGCATAAGAACAAAAACATCGTTTCCGTCCATAAGACTTTTAATCACTTTTTCCTGATTTCCCTTGAAAGAGGAGAATCCAAAGTGTTTTTTTAGATGTTCTTTTAACGTAATTGTGTTGTCCATTCTACTTAACAAGGTGTTATATAGTCTATTAGCTTTTAAACTACTATAAATATTTCTTTTGAAAGTAATATAAAAATACCGAAATTCAAAAAACAAAGTTACCTTTGTCGAAAATAGTTTAATTTTTTAGCTTATGAAATCGGTTAAAGATTCAAAAATTGTTGATTTTGCCAAGAGCATTATCGCCACCGAAATAAAAGCTTTAGAACAATTAATGAGCTATATTGATAGCGATTTTGTTAAGGTTTCGGAGCTTATACTTGCAGGTCATGGAAGAGTAATAATAACGGGTATAGGTAAAAGTGCCATTATAGGAAATAAAATCGTTGCCACACTTAATTCAACCGGTACTCCTGCCATCTTTATGCACGCTGCCGATGCTATTCATGGTGATCTGGGGGTTATTCAAGAAAACGATATTGTGCTTTGTATATCGAAGAGTGGAAACACCCCAGAGATAAAAGTGCTCGTGCCGCTTATTCGCAATCTAGGTAAAAACAATATCATTGTGGGGATGGTCGGAAATCTTGATTCATTTTTGGCACAATCTTCAGATTATATATTAAATAGCACCGTGGCACGCGAGGCATGTCCAATGAATTTGGCTCCTACCTCAAGCACCACAGCACAGTTAGTAATGGGCGACGCGCTTGCTATGACACTTCTCAACATGCGTGGTTTCTCTGCCGATGATTTTGCTAAAGTGCATCCAGGCGGTGCGCTCGGCAAGAGATTGTATGTCAGAGTGTCGGATCTGCTTAGCAGTGACCGAGTGCCGGTTGTCTCAGAGAGAGCGTCTATTGATGAGGTGATAGTTGAAATATCGTCAAAACGCTTAGGAGCAACAGCTGTGATAGATAAGAGTGGTGAGCTGATTGGCGTCATAACCGATGGTGATCTAAGACGTATGTTGCAGCGTAAAGTTGATATAGGTTTGATAAGCGCAAAAGACATAATGAGCAAAAACCCTAAAACAATTTTCCGTGAGGAGTTGGCAGTAAAGGCTTTTGCCACCATGGAACAGAATAAAATTACTCAACTTCTCGTTACTGATGAGAACAATAAATATTGCGGAATAGTTCACATACATGATATTCTAC
>JAVVZN010000428.1:0-1514 GCA_036650555.1 Rikenellaceae bacterium | reverse complement strand
AATACTGGTAGTTACATGAGGTAGCTATCAGTATGCCAATTTTTCCTCAAATAGTTCTAACCTAGAATGATGAGTGTACGATAGCACCTTGATGATTGTTGTCCATGTCGAGCACTTTTTTGAAACACTCTTTTGCTTTAGTCTTATTGCCTTGACCCAAATAACCGAGCCCCATTATGTAGTTGCAATGGATCACGTTACGACGATTTAAATCGTCGTCCCAAATCAACATATCGGGCAATGAAACGGCAAAATAATCCATGATAATATTGTCGCCAATGTGTTGAGTTGCATATTCTATCAAACGGTTAGCACGTTTTTCTGCTTCAGTGGTGTCGCCCAAAGAGAGAAGTGATAATATTTGATAGAAAATTTTATCTGGTTTTTGGTCGTTGTAGTATATTGCAGCAGCAGGTTCGCTTTTTCCATTGCTTGCTTTAATATAAAATTCTTTTGCCTTATTTGTTAATCCCTGTGCGGCAAGTGATTCAGCCATGTAGTAGTTGAAGTCGTTTTCTTGTGCTCCTGTCAGTTTGCCTTCACCTAGGTTGTGAGGATATATGTAGCAAGCATTAATATGTTTTTGTGCCTCTGCATAATCGCCTTTTGTAATTGCTCTCTTTGCTATCTCCAAATTTGCCATTTGATATTGTGCAGGAACTTTGCCTTCTCCGCCTTCCCATGGATGAAATTTGCGTGCGTTGATAAGCTCAAGAGCTTTCTCATATTGTCCGAGGTTGTTGTGCAGTGTTGCATATTCAAGATATAGATCATCACGCTCATATACGGTGGCTTTGTTTTGTTCTAGTCTTTCTAAACGTGACTTATGCGATATGTTTAGTCGTTTTGATAACTGGTCAAGCTCCATCAACACACGTGGATCTCTCTTGTCGAGGTTGAATGCCTTTTCCAAACATTGCATTGCTTGCTCTGCATTACCTCTTTTGTTGAAGTAAGCTAGTGCAAGGTTACGCCATACTGTTGGGTATTCTGAATTTATCTTCGATGATAGCTCCCATAGGGCTATTGCCTCATCGTATTGGCGTTTGTCGTAGAATAGATTACCAAGGTAGTATGGTGCTTTACCATCATTTTTGTTTATGCTTACAACCCAATTTAATATCTCTATATCTTCTAGTCTGTTTGGAAAACAACACTTAGGATCGGCCGAGGCTGCCTCATTTAATATCTCTTCAAATGGCTTGCCTTGTTTTGAAAGCGAATAAGCTTTGTAGTAGAGCGCCATCGGTGATGGTGCAGGAGCAAGATCTAATATTCCTACTGCCATATCCCACAGTCCGGCACCCATAAAGTCAAGAGCTATCTCTTGATAGTTGTGGCTGTCTGATCGCATAAGTGAGGTTATCTCATCTTTTGTGGTGCGGTTGATAAGGTAATTCACAAAGAGAGATCCGTAGTTGAAGGCATCTATCTTCAACGACTCGTCAATCCACTGTTCTGCTTTTCTACCAGTTTTGTAGAGTAATGCTGCTTTAAGAGCACGTGCACGATCT
>JAVVZN010000427.1:0-1516 GCA_036650555.1 Rikenellaceae bacterium | reverse complement strand
ATGGTTTCTGGAGGAGGGACTAAAAGAGGTTTTTCGCGATATGTCGGCCATTACCGACTATACGGGAAATCTGGTTTTGGATTTCATCAGTTATCGGCTTGATGATCAACCGAAATACTCTGTTACAGAATGCAAGGAGAGAGATACAACATATGCGGCTCCCTTGCGCGTTTTGGCAAGACTTCAAAATGTGGAAACCGGCGAGATTAAAGAGAACGAAGTTTTTATGGGGGATTTCCCTCTTATGACCGATTCGGGAACTTTTGTTATTAATGGTGCTGAGCGTGTTATCGTTTCTCAATTGCATCGTTCTCCGGGTGTTTTCTTTGGACAGAGTACCCACTCAAACGGTACCAAGCTTTATTCTGCGCGTATTATTCCTTTTAAAGGATCGTGGATTGAGTTTGCTACCGATATCAACAATGTGATGTATGCCTACATCGACCGTAAGAAGAAGTTGCCAGTGACAACTCTTTTACGCGCGATAGGATATGAAAGCGACAGTCAGATTCTTGAGATTTTCAACCTTGCGGATGAAATTAAAGTATCGAAACCTGCGCTTAAAAAAGTGGTTGGTCGTAAACTAGCTGCACGTGTTCTTAAATCTTGGGTCGAAGATTTCGTTGATGAAGATACAGGAGAAGTTGTATCAATCGAACGTAACGAAATTATTATCGACCGTGAAACAATATTAGAAGAGGAACATATCGACGAAATTATAGAGGCAGGAAGTAAAACCATACTTGTTTACAAGGAGGGTCAAAACTCAGCCGACTACACTATCGTTTCAAACACACTTCAAAAAGACCCATGTAACTCTGAAAAAGAGGCCGTGGTATATATATATAGGCAATTAAGATCTTCTGAACCACCAGATGAAGCAACTGCGCGCGATGTTATCGACAAACTGTTCTTCTCTGATAAGCGTTATGACTTAGGTGAAGTTGGTCGTTTCCGTCTAAACAAAAAACTTGAGATCAACATTGATAATAGCATTCGTGTATTGACTAAGGAAGATATGATTTCGATCATTAAATACCTTATCAATCTGATTACGTCAAAAACCGATGTTGATGATATTGACCACTTGAGCAATCGTCGTGTCCGCACGGTGGGTGAGCAATTGGCAAACCAGTTCTCTGTTGGTTTCGCGCGTATGGCACGTACTATTAGAGAGCGTATGAATGTCCGTGACAATGAGGTGTTTACCCCTATTGAGCTTATCAATGCAAAAACACTTTCATCTGTTATAAACTCGTTCTTTGGAACAAACCAGTTGTCGCAGTTTATGGATCAAACCAATCCACTTGCCGAATTGACGCACAAACGTCGTCTTTCTGCATTAGGACCAGGCGGTCTATCTCGTGAGAGAGCAGGTTTTGAGGTTCGTGACGTTCACTACACACACTACGGTCGTTTATGTCCTATCGAAACTCCAGAGGGTCCAAATATCGGTCTTATCTCTTCGCTTTGCGTATTTGCTAAGATTAGTTCAATGGGCTTTATAGAAACTCCA
>JAVVZN010000426.1:0-1520 GCA_036650555.1 Rikenellaceae bacterium | reverse complement strand
AATAAAAACTTTACATATATTTTCTTTTAAATTACTTTTTGTATCTTTATATTAATATATTTTAAATCTAATAAAATATTAGAATCTTCTTTTTCTACATTCTTCATATTCTACGTTTTTAATAATTTTTCAGAGATTTCTACCTCTGAATTCTTAATACAATAATATAGGTATTGTTAGTAGGTAAATCTCCAAGATGGAGCATTAATGACTCAATCTGAAATTCTGGGCAAAATTACATAAAAAACACTCAACTACAAATTATTTTATTTTATAGGAGCGGCAGAAACAGCCATCAAATGCTTCAGCAGATATTTTATGGTGTGATAATGAATAGATTGCACTACCAGAACCCGACATCGAACTATAAATGGCTCCAAGATCATAGAGCTTGTTTTTTATCTCTTTGAGCAATGGATGCGCACAAAATATATTTTTTTCGAAATCATTTTCCACCAAATCTTTCCACTGAGTAATATCAATATCTGGCAATTTAGAGAGTTTAAAATGAGGATCCATAGGCAATATCCCAGCAAATGCCTCACGTGTACTTATAAACACATCTGCCTTTACAATAGTGAGATATAGACCACTTAAATCTAACATTAGATCACTCATCACCTCCCCACGAGAAGAACATAACTGTGGTTTATTCTTAACAAAAAATGGAGTGTCGCTCCCAATTTTAGCAGCCAACTCAATCAGTCTAGCCTCAGAAAGCCCCAGATTCAAAAGATCATTAATGCCAACAAGAGTAAATGTGGCATCGGCAGATCCTCCACCCAACCCAGCTCCAAAAGGCACAACTTTATGCAAATGAATATGTACCGGCGCTATATCGCCTATCTCCGATTGTAGCAGCTTATAAACCTTAACGCATAGGTTGTTGTCTGAGTTACAATCAATGCCAAGCCCACTAGAACTAAACTTAAACACATTGCTATGAACCACTTCCACAGCATCGCACAACTCCAAAGCAGGATACATAACAGTGGATATGTCGTGGTATCCATCAGCACGACGACGCACTATATTAAGCCCAATATTTATCTTACAATTAGCAATATATATCATCTTTATGCACTAAATTTAATTATTTGAAATATATTATGTTGTTCTTCTGAGGACAAATGTAAAAAATATATATCGAAGTTTCGTTATGATTATAATAATAACTTATTCATTACAATTTACAATTATTTTTGAAATTTTCAACAGACAGCAATAAAAAATATATGCCTAAAAACCTTCTAGTTATCAAAAGCATACAAAATAATAGTAATATAAAACGAGAAAAAACCACAATAAAGTTTGCATAATAAAAAATAAGCACTACCTTTGCATCGCAATTGAGTTTAACAACTCACGCGGAAGATTCGTTAGCTCAGCAGGTAGAGCACAACACTTTTAATGTTGGGGTCCTGGGTTCGAGCCCCAGACGGATCACTCTCTAAGGAGGTTAATTTAACCTCCTTTCTTATATTAAAGCTTCCCTAGCTCAGTTGGTAGAGCACGACACT
>JAVVZN010000425.1:0-1523 GCA_036650555.1 Rikenellaceae bacterium | reverse complement strand
TTTTTCTCAAAAAAGTATTAAAGTATTATTGATGTCTTAGATAAAAATTTCCAAGCCTCCTAGCATATAAATATGTTACAAACAAAAGCAAATAATACAATAACACCCTACATTTGAAATTTTTATCAGACACACCAATTACGTAATACTAAGATTGCCATCAATTGATTGTGAGATTATTTTGTCGTTTAACAGCTCCTTAATACCTCGCTCAATAAGAATCTGCGACGATTTAACTCTTTTCATCAACATTTTTATGTCGGTGGGTTTCTCTTTCAAGATCTTTATCACAACATTTTTTACTGTCTCAATATTTTGATCTTGCATCATTTGGCTTTCTCTCTTTAATTTTGCTCTACAAACATCGCAAGTGCCACACTCAACATCGGTTTGCTCTCCAAAATAATGCTGTAAAATTAGACTACGGCACTTATCTATTCGATCTTTGTATTCAAAGACTGAATCTAAACGCTTTAGAGATTGCTCTTTGCGTAGAGCATATTGATTTGCATCAATACGTATGTTGTCGGGCGATAAACGCTCGGTGTTCATTATTAGGAGAGGAGTTTGACGACAAGGTATGTAGTTTATCACCTTCAGCTGCCCCAACTTTTTAAACGACTCATTGATGTACTGCACAGTATAACCAGATATATGCGCCAGATAATGCTCATCTATCGGCACGAACTGAGTAAATAATCCTGTGTAGGAACGCAACAGAATCGACAAGAAATTTTCAAGATCGCTACGTGTCAATTGAATACGATATAACTCCTCACGACTAACCGAAAAATGGATACGTGTTGGGTTATCAACATTCTCAGTGAGTGTCATATAACCACACAGTTGTAGTATATTGACTGCATTTAGAACATTGGTTGAGAAAAGGCGAAATTTAGAGCAGAAATCATAAATATTAAAATCATTAACTGCTTGATCTCCATCGCCAATGGCAATATTCAGATAGTTACATATCAATCCATAAATCTGTTTTATCTCTGCTATTGATGGATATTGACCCTCAATGCGACGCGAGGCCGACGCGTTATCATTTTTGTTTGAGAGCATAACAGCATATGAGGTGTGTCCATCGCGCCCTACGCGTCCTGCTTCCTGATAATAAGCCTCTAAGGTGTCGGGGGTGTCGTGATGAATCACATATCTCACATTGTGTTTGTCTATACCCATGCCGAAAGCATTTGTGGCAACAACGACTTTTATCTGCTCTTTAATCCACGATTCTTGTTTTGAACTACGCATAGGATAGCTTAGTCCTCCATGGTAGAAATCACTCTTTATGCCACTACTTACAAGAAATGCCGATAACTCCTCACAATCTTTTCGCGTTCTACAATAGATAATGCCAACACCATTGTTTAACGAATAGATAATTTTCAAGATCATAGAGCGTTTGTCTTCACATTCTCGCACAATATATGATATATTGTGACGCGCAAAACTCATTGTGAAAACATTCTCTTTTTTAAAACCTAATTTCTGTTGGATGTCGGCAACCACTACTG
>JAVVZN010000424.1:0-1525 GCA_036650555.1 Rikenellaceae bacterium | reverse complement strand
CAGATCAAAACTCATTCACTCAGATTATGAGTTCTATGATGGAAGAGGTGCGAGTGTCGTTTGCTAGCTCAGGAGTGGAACAAAATATAAGCGGTCAGTATGATCGTGTAAAACGTTATATGAAAGGCGACAAAATAATGTCGGTGATGCCTTACACATTGACAATTGAATAATGACAAAGGTAAAAAAGAGTTTTTTCTGCAAAAATTGTGGTAACGAGCAGCCAAAATGGTTTGGTCGTTGTCCGGAGTGTTTTGAGTGGAATAGTTGTAGTGAAGAGATAGTTGTGAAACAGACATCGGCACGTAGCACTGCCGAAAAAGGTTTTGCAAGCAAAGGTGGTCGAAACATGCCCATTCCTATATCAGAGATAGAACACTCTTCAGTAAGCCGCATTGATATGGGCTATGAGGAGGTTAATAGAGTGTTGGGTGGCGGTTTGGTAGATGGATCACTTGTGTTACTAGGTGGTGAGCCGGGTATTGGCAAGTCTACTCTTAGCTTGCAGCTAGCCTTAAAATGTTCTCATCTTACCACTCTTTACGTATCGGGCGAGGAGAGCGCAGAACAGATAAAAATACGAGCCGACAGGCTAGAGTTGCATAACCCTAACTGCTATGTGTTGGCTGAAACATGTTTGGAATCTATCATCCCTCATATTGATGAGATAGCTCCACAGATGATTATAATAGACTCAATACAAACACTATATACTGAAAACATAGACACCTCACCTGGCAGTATTACACAAATACGTGAATGTGCCTCGCTGCTTATGCGTTATGCAAAAAGTAGTATGACCTCAATTTTCATAATAGGTCATATCACTAAAGATGGCACAATAGCAGGACCAAAAGTTCTGGAGCATATTGTCGATGTGGTTCTTCAGTTTGAAGGCGATCCTAACAATATTTATCGGTTGCTTAGAAGTAATAAAAACCGTTTTGGTGCAACTAGTGAGATAGGTGTGTTTGAGATGGCACAAAAAGGGTTGTTGGAGGTGGATAACCCATCGGAAATATTGTTATCGCAGCATGATGAGGAGTTGAGTGGAGTGGCAATAGGTGCCACAATTGATGGTGTGCGTCCTTATCTGATGGAGATACAAGCCTTAGCAAGCTCGGCAGCCTACGGCACGCCTCAGCGAACAACCACAGGTTTCGACACAAAAAGGCTCAGCATGTTGCTTGCTGTAATAGAAAAGCACCTTGGGTTCAAAATGATAACTAAAGATGTGTTTCTGAATATAGCAGGAGGATTTAAAGTTAGCGACCCTGGGTTAGATATGGCAGTAGTGGCATCTATACTCTCATCGTTTTTAGATAAACCAATTTCAAAAGATTGTTGTTTTGCCGCAGAGATAGGTTTGTCGGGCGAGGTGCGTCCTGCCTCACGCACAGAACTACGTATTAATGAGGCAGCACGCCTAGGTTTCAAAAGAGTATTTGTATCGACATATGCCAAAAAGGCTCTTACCAAAGAGCAGTACAAAATTGATATAGTATTTATTGGTAAGATAACAGAG
>JAVVZN010000423.1:865-1526 GCA_036650555.1 Rikenellaceae bacterium | reverse complement strand
ATAGAGGCTGGGAAAAACTACATCTTTGAGCAATCAGGTGCACCGTTAAATTTCACGCCGATAATTGAAGAGTCGTGGCCACCAGAAATTGCAATAAATTAAGACAGCTTATAAGAAAATAGTACGCACTTTAGTGCTAACACTAATAAATTGTAGTGCAAAATAAACCTATATTATGATAAATAGATTTTTTAGTATATT
This sequence comes from Rikenellaceae bacterium, assembly GCA_036650555.1. Taxonomy (GTDB): domain Bacteria; phylum Bacteroidota; class Bacteroidia; order Bacteroidales; family Rikenellaceae; genus CAMQVM01. Next base: position 1,325 of record JAVVZN010000423.1, on the reverse strand, counting down.
GATTGTAGCCATGGCACTAACAACAACCGTTGATGCTCAAAGTGTTGCCATAAAAACTAATTTACTGTATGGTGCAGCAGCATACACTCCAAACCTCGGATTGGAGATAGGGCTAGGGCGAAAAACCACTCTTGATATTAGCGGTGGCTACAATCCTTGGAACAGAGATGGTAAGCATGAGAACAACAAAAAACTTGTTCATTGGTTGATTCAACCTGAGTTTCGTTATTGGTTATGCCAACGTTTCAACGGACATTTTTTTGGCGCTCATGCTCTTGGTGGACAATACAACATTTCTGGGCATAAACTACTTGGAATGATCTCCAAAGATTATCGTTATGAGGGTTATATGGCAGGCGGTGGATTAACTTATGGCTATCAGTTTGTTTTGGGACGACGGTGGAATTTAGAAGCATCAATAGGGATTGGCTATGCTCGACTACATTACGACAAATATAAC
>JAVVZN010000423.1:0-839 GCA_036650555.1 Rikenellaceae bacterium | reverse complement strand
ATTTCGGACCGACAAAAGCAGCAATATCAGTAATATTCATTATAGGTAAGTAACTAAACAATGAACGCACACCATGCCAAAAAGAACTAACTATGAAAAATATTATATTAACCTTTCTGCTCGTTGGAGCAACAATGGTTTCAATTGCCAAAGAGAGAAAAAACATCTCTATCGACAACCTAAAGGTTGAACGATCAGGTGACAATCTTAACCTAAGTTTCAAAGCCTTATGCAACGCGTCATACGATAAACATAGCTATAAGATGTTTCTAACTCCTGTGTTGTTTAATGGCAGTGATGCTCAAAATCTGAAACCGATTATCATAGAAACACGACGATCTAAAATCGTTGATTTTCGTAATCGCACAGAAATTCCAATTGGATCGTTTGCTGTAAGAAAAGGCGACGAAGTGCTCTACAACATAACCATACCTTACAAAGAGTGGATGGATGGCTCCTCGCTACGTATTGACAGGATGGTTAGCGGTTGTTGTAACGAGAAACCACTTGCACCAATAATTATTGCCGATAATTTTAAATTCAAGAAAGAGGTGCATATTTTCCAACCTCATTATTCTTATATTGTACCCGAAGCCGAACAAGTTAAGAAACGTAGTGAGATTGGTAAAGCATATCTCGAATTTGCAGTTGGACGTGCCACGCTAATAGATGATTTCAAGCACAATCAAACAGAGCTTACCAAAATAGGCACAACCATAGATATGATAAGGCAAGATGAGAATCTAGTACTACGCAATATTGCCCTTCGCGGAACATGCTCTCCTGAAGGCAGATGGAACACAAATATGGTTCTAGCAGAACGACGCACCGCAGCTTTA
>JAVVZN010000422.1:0-1528 GCA_036650555.1 Rikenellaceae bacterium | reverse complement strand
TAGGTTCTCGCCTGCTGTTGGCACGGTTATGGTTTTGTCGCCAACTTGCACTTTGCGACCTTTCACTGCTGCCCAATTTTTGTACTCCTCTGCATTGTCTTTGTTGTACATACGAGGAAAAATCATTGTTGTACCGGGAGCATACACGTAGTCGGTTACTTTATTGGTTTTTTTGTAGCTTTTTGTGCTGTCGTCGTAAACATAAGAACTCTCTGTGATGTAGTCTATCGGCTCAGAGGCGTAGGTTTGTCCGCTTACTAGCGGGCGATTACCATATTGTTCTCGATTAAGAAATGCAAGCAACGCATAGGGATCATCGGGGTTGTTTGAGTTCATAGGAGGATTAGCCACCGCACGAATCACAACTGTGGCATAGGAGCTGTAACCTAATATCATAACAGTAATACAAAGTAATACTGTGTTTAGAATAACCCTACTCTTTTTGTAGCTATACCATACACCATAGCTGAGAACCCCAAGCAAAAGCACACAAAACGATGCTAGTCCGCTGTTTACGGGTAATTTAAATGAGTTTACAAATATGCGATCGAACCATGCTCCGATGGTAACTATTTGAGGTATAATGAAATATAATGTAAAAGCTAATATGGCAATAGATAGGAAAAATGCTTTCCACCATCCTAGTTTACTGCGTACAGGATTTAAACGGTAGTAGTAGACAAACACAATAGCAGGAATTGCAAGTAAGTTGAGCAGATGGACCCCAATAGAAAGCCCCATCAAATATGCTACAAGCACCAGCCAGCGATTTGCGTGGGGCTGGTCTGCCACATTCTCCCATTTCAAGATTGCCCAGAACACCATTGCCGTAAAGAGCGACGACTGAGCGTAGACCTCTCCTTCAACTGCTGAAAACCAGAATGTGTCGGTGAATGCGTAGCCTAAAGAGCCAACAAGTGCAGCACCTATCACAGCCCATGTTTGACCTGTTGTGATCTCTGTTTCACTCTTACCAAGTAATCTACGAGAAAGATGCGCTATGCTCCAAAATAAAAATGCGATGGTAAATCCGCTTGCCATTGCGCTGGCAAAGTTCACCATTGCTGCCACAAGCGATGTAGATGGCGCAAACATTGTGAATATTCTGTTTATCATCATAAATAATGGCGCTCCCGGTGGGTGTCCAACCTCCATTTTGTAAGAGGTAGCGATAAATTCGCCACAATCCCACAAGCTAGCCGATGGTTCCAAGGTCAGAATATAGACCAAAGTTGAGATAGCAAAAGCTATCCATCCGAAGATCAGTGTTGTTTTCTTGAAATAATTCATAAATTTAGGAATGTTTTTTTATACTGTGATGCCGATATAACTGCGTTTTAAACACATTGTGCTTTAAATATCTTGCAAATATACGTTTATATTTAAAAATAAGCTAATTTTGTATAAATTATAACTCTAAGTATTTGTTAAGAAGCTGTTTTAATTTGTTGCCAGCATTTTATTACCACTCTTTTTGTACTCTTTCTCCGATGATTTTTGAGCTGTAGTCCACTACTATCTCAGCAAA
>JAVVZN010000421.1:0-1544 GCA_036650555.1 Rikenellaceae bacterium | reverse complement strand
ACACCCATCGCTTTTGGTTTCAAAGAGTAACAAATGCCAAAATAAAACATAATACTTTCCCAAATCAAACCGAGCAACAAGATATTAAATCTGAATAATATAATGACTTCCCAACTTTAAGTAATAGATTATTCTTATGTGATAAAAATTTCAAATGTAGGGTGTAATCATCTGACTTTATTTTATTTATAGCATACTTACATACTATATGGCTTAGAAATTTTTACCTAAGACATGGGTAATACTTTAATACTTTTTTGAGAAAAAGTACGCACTTTCAGCACTTTAAAAAACGAAAATACTCTAAGAGTATTTTCGGGAGCTGCCGCGACAGCTTTTATGGTTTCCATTGAGGTAAGGCATAATTATTAACCGGACAACAATAAATTTTTACTAGTGACAACAATAATTCATAATAGTGAATATTCCAAAAAAATTACTACTTTTGTGATGATAATGCCTATCATGATACCAAAAGCACATTGATTTGCGTTATTATTATGAGTAAATATTACTACCATGACAAGAGATGATGTGTTAAAATTAAAAGCAGCTACTTTATATATTTTAAATGAGTGTGAGGCAATTGATCCATTACATCTATTTAAGATACTATATTTTGCTGATATAAAACATTTGGCAAATTATGGTAGACGTATAATCGCTGACCCTTTCTATGCGTTAGACAGGGGACCAGTACCAACTGGTTTGTATGATGCTATAAAAGCATTAAAAGGAAAACATCTATATGGTAAAAATAACAATTTAAATATTATTACAGCTGCGTTAAAAATAGATAACGATCCTGTGCTTGGTTATGTGATTTATCCTCTAGAGTCTTTTGATGCAGAAGAGTTATCAGTGTCTGACATTGAATGTTTGAGCTCATCTATTAAAGAAAATTCCAACTTGTCTTTTTGTGAATTATCTAAAAAATCTCATCAATTAGCTTGGACTGAAGCAAATAGAGCAAAAAGAAATTCAAAATTGGATATATTACTTATGGCAGAAGAAGCTGGGGCTCCAGATGACATGATCGAATACATTAGAGAAGATCTGCTGCTTAATGATATTATTGCTTAAATCATGGTAGAAGTATCACTCGGTGAGGTTTACAGAATGAAATTAACAACCACAGAGGGGATAATCCCTAAATGTAAAAACGATACTAGTCGAAATAAATATTTTATCATATTAGGCAAAGATGAATATGGCGATATTATAGGTTTCAGCGTAATTAATACAAAATTAAACATTAATGAAAATACGCAATATCCATTATCTAAAGACAAATATAAATTTCTTAATGGTGTTAGCAGATATGTAGATTGTAGTCGTATAAAACGTATAACAAGTAAAAGGTTTTCAGAACTATTTACTTTGGACTCAAAAAAAGGTCAGATCTCTGATGAAGATTTTAGGTTTATCGTAGATACTGTAAAAACATCAAAACAAACTACAATTAAAGAGATTAAGCAATTTAATTTATAAAAAATATTGGTGTCAGGTAAAAATTCCCAAGCCCACTAGTACGTAGATATGCT
>JAVVZN010000420.1:0-1553 GCA_036650555.1 Rikenellaceae bacterium | reverse complement strand
TAACCTTTGCCGTAACACCCGGCTCTGTCTTAAATAGCAAACCTAACTTAATGGCAACACGTTCCATGTCAATAGAGAGGTTTTGCTGCCATGTCGTGCCACCGTCTTGCGACACCTGTAACGAATTGTCGTAACGCTTGCGGATGACAACACCATCGCGAGAGCCAAACAGACAGAGTTTCTGCTCGGCAGTGCCAGTAGCATCATCAACAGTGATAGCAGAAGGCACATGAAGCCTTAGCAAATCAACGAGCGTTGTGATGCGCGACAAATCGCCAACCTCGTTGATAACAGCATAGAAGCTGTATTGTCCGGCTGGAATATCAAAGTTTATCTCTTTTGTGACACTCTCAGTGAGCCCACCGTCGGCAACTGTGCGATTGAAGACAATATCATTGCCTTGCACCGCAATAAGACGCAAGGTGCTGATCTTAACTCTGTTGATGGTCTCGCCGATAGCCGCTCGCAAAGAGAGGTCGATCTGCACAGGCGAGCTAAACGTCATAGGCTCTTTCTTGCAAGAAGTAGCTAGTAGCGTAAGTAACACAATTATAATAGTTATTTTTCTCATCATCAATTCTTTTTTAAACATCGCCTCCCATCTCTACATACTCCCAGCCATTGACAAAAATGCGAGCTGTGACATGCGTAGTGTTCCAATCGTCGCAACGAAAACGAAACTCTAGATTGTAGACATGAGTCTGATCTAGCTCCTGTTGGCTGTTGTAGCCTGTGCCATCGAGCAGTGTCATCAGGCTCTTGCGATAGAATGGCTCATTGCCAATGGCAGCATTTGGATTGGTGAATATAATATCGGAAGACTCTCCCATAAAGAGCCTCATCTTGCGGAACGAGGCGTCGAAACCTCCAGCTATATTGGTTTCTGCGGCCGGAGTGTATAAAAAACTCGGGCACGACAGTAGTGAATTTTCAAAGTTTAGTATGCCATCTCTACCACCGATTGTGGTGTTAAGATGGTGGTTGGTGTGGTCGCAAACATTGCCGTCGGCATCAATAAATCGGACACTAACGTTGATATGCTTGGTGTTGCGAGAAAGTGGCATCGTAATGTGGGTCTGCTTATCCCATCTCACGTGTATGTTTCTTATTATGGCGTGAAGTAAAACCTTTTCAGGTCCGGTGGTGTGTGTGATATTGTTTGCCTTGCTAGCGGCCGAAAACTCGGCAAGCGACAGACGTGTTTGGTCAAGTGTGGTATGCCCAACAATAAAATTGGTAGGAGTTACCTTAACAGAATTACTAAGATTGCCCCATGCAACGGCTGTGTAGTTGCCACTGGGGATGCGTAGAGTGTGTGTGACGGTTGTGCTGCCATCGACGATATTCTGCTCGCTCTGCTGCACAACAAAACGACCCTCGGCATCGAACAGATAAAGGTCGGTACGCTCAAGCGACACCGGAGAGGAAATCTCATATTCGTAGCTGATGCTAATCTTAACGCCTGGGTCGCACATAGAAAAATCCTCTTTCATGCAACTCGACAGTAGCGTTAGCAGCGGTAACAGCTTTATAATTGACTTTATGTTCATAGC
>JAVVZN010000419.1:0-1557 GCA_036650555.1 Rikenellaceae bacterium | reverse complement strand
CTGTGATTCGTAGGCAAGAGATGTATCAAGACCACTACCTACTTGTTGAAAATTTAGTAAACACTCTACGTGCCACCTACCCTGGTCAGTGGAAGATAAGCAAGCTCTACGCCACACACCTCATAAACATAGGCGATGTGCGCAAAGCATCAACCGTTTATAAAGCATATCTAAAAGATAGCCTCCATCAAACAGAAGCCTATGAGCAGGTGATAGGCATGGAGTCATATTTGAAAGAGAGTCCAGATTCAATACTTAAATATTGCAATGCAGCACTTCCAATATTCAAAGACAGCATCAACATGCTACTTCTCATCTCAAATGTTTACGCTCAACACGATGACATGAAAGGTGCAGTAAAAATTGCCAATCAATGTTTTGAGTTGGCAACAGAAGACTCCACTAGAAGTGCAATACTTGGCTACATAGGCGACATGTACCAAACCCACAACAACTTAAAAACCACATATAAATATTACACTAAAGCGCTCAAATATAATAGTGAAAACATAGTTGTACTAAATAATTACAGTTACTTTCTAAGCGAAGAGAACACAGACCTTGAAAAGGCATTGACAATGTCGTCGTTAGTGGTATCGAAAGAGCCCGACAACGCCATATATATCGACACCTACGGATGGATTCTCTACAAGCTTGGCAGATACGACGATGCTAAAACAGCAATAAGAAGAGCCATTGCACTCGACAAGACAAACAGCCCTGAGCTACTCATCCACATGGGCGACATTTTTCTTGCCCTTGGCGACACTCTATCATCTGAGATGTATTGGAAAAGAGCTCTTACAAATGGTGCTGAGAAAGACAAAATTGATCAACGAATAGCAAAGTTAAAACAACAATAAATTAAAACAGCTTCTTAACAAGGTTAAACTACTTTTGCAAAGTAGTAATCAGAGCAGAAATAAAAACGGCACGTTATTGTGCATTAAAACATACGGAATGATTAGTAGAGAACTTATTGATTTTTTGATAGTTAGTGGCTGCAATGCTGCGATTATAGCTGGGAAAGAGATAATGAAAATTTACCACGCATCAGAACAATTTGATGTAAACATTAATGCTAACAACACAGTTGTAACAGAAGCCGACCGAGTGGCACACGAAACGATAAAAAAATCGCTTACCTCAACACGTATTCCAATAATGAGTGAAGAAGGACGCAATATACTATATGAAGAGAGATATAGCTGGGATCTATATTGGCTTGTGGATCCTCTCGATGGCACACGCGAATTTATTCAGAAAAACGATGAGTTTGTGGTTTGTATAGCACTCATGCAAAACAACAAGCCACTTTTAGGAGTGATATATATTCCTGCCGAAGATAAGTTATATTTTAGTGATCCAGATCGTGGAGCCTTCAAAATAGAGAATTGCAACACACTGCCTGAATCACACGGCATATATGATCTTTTCAAAGTTGCAAAAAAACTAGACTGCATAAAAGAGCAAGACGAGTCGGCGGTGAGAATAGTGGTGACTCGCTCGCATATCAACGATTCTACAAATGATTTGATAAATTTAATCAAAAAGAAC
>JAVVZN010000418.1:0-1572 GCA_036650555.1 Rikenellaceae bacterium | reverse complement strand
AGTACCTTCAATTACTACTTTAGCTGCATCTTGTTCTGCAACACTAGCAGTGTAAGCTCCATTACCATCAAGAATATCAAACTGATACTCATCATCTTCTATGTCTGTACTCCACTTTGCAGAAAGCATAATGTCTTTTACAGGCTCCTCAATATCTGGTTTTGGTTCATATTGTTTTGTTTCATCGGCTTTATTACAAGCTGAAAAAAAGCAAATAATAAATAGTGATAATATTAAGTATTCTTTCATAACATATAAAACTTTACACTACATTCTATTAGGAACTTTAATTCCTAGAAGCGACATTGCCAAAGCAATAACTTTTGCCGAGGCAGCAGCAATTCTCAAACGATTATCGCGTAACGCCTCGTTTGGTTCTTTGATGAATTGAAATTCGTGATAATATTGATTAAACTCTTTTGAAAGTTCGTAGGCGTACGATGCCACTATCGAAGGAGAGAGTGTTTCGCTTGCCTCCGATAACGAACGTTTGAAATCGTAGAGTTTCTTAATCAGATCAACCTCTTTATCGGCAATCTGAGCATCTGTTGCAATTTCACCTACGACTGAAATTCCCTGCTCAGCGGCTTTACGCAACACCGATTTTATACGTGCGTGAGTGTATTGAATGAACGGAGCTGTGTTTCCGTTGAAATCTATCGACTCTTTTGGATCGAACAACATTGTTTTTCGTGGATCGACTTTCAGAATAAAGTAGTTTAACGCTCCCGTGCCTATCATAGTCACAATTTCATCTGACTCTTCTTTGGTTAGTCCATCGAGTTTTCCAAGCTCCTGCGACATCTCACGAGCTGTTTCAATCATGCCCTCAATCAGATCATCGGCATCGACTACTGTGCCCTCGCGTGATTTCATTTTACCCTCAGGGAGCTCCACCATGCCATAAGATAGATGGTATATGCTATCAGACCAGTCGTAACCCAATTTTTTAAGCACTAACTTCAACACTTGGAAATGATAATTCTGCTCATTGCCAACGACATAAATCATCTTATCGAACGAGAACTCTCTATGACGCTCAAAAGCAGTACCGAGATCTTGAGTCATATACACGGAAGTGCCGTCTGCGCGTAAAAGCAATTTTTCATCTAAACCATCTTTGGTGAGATCAATCCAAACAGATCCATCGTCGCGACGATAGAAGACACCTTTTTTCAATCCCTCCTCAACAATTGACTTACCGAGTATGTAGGTTTGCGACTCATAATATATTTTGTCGAAACTAACTCCCATGGCTTTGTAGGTTTTGTCGAAACCTTCATAAACCCAACCATTCATAGTTTGCCATAGAGAATATATCTCTGGATCTTTCGACTCCCATTTAACTAGCATCTCCGATGCTTGACGCATGATCGGAGCTACGCGAGCAGCCACCTCTTGCGACTCACCGGCAGCAACTAGCTCAGCGATCTGTTTTTTGTATTCTTTATCGAAGAGCACATAGTATTTACCAACAAGATGATCGCCTTTCATACCCGACGAAACTGGTGTTTCGCCACCTCCGAAAAGCTGCCAAGCAAGCATGCTTTTACAGATATGAATGCCGCGATC
>JAVVZN010000417.1:0-1573 GCA_036650555.1 Rikenellaceae bacterium | reverse complement strand
CGACATCAATTTTACTGGAATGGGCTAAAGCCAACAACCTTAAATCTTTTATCGACATCTTTAAAGAGGCACAGTTCGAGGCATATAACGAGATTAAAAAAAACCTATTCCACATGCGAATTTCATTGTACGGTAAGAGTTATACATTCACCTCAATCACATAGAATTATGGCAGAGAAATATTATCAAGGAGAAGACATATCAATCACAATTGTGATATATGAAGATCAGAATATGATACTAAAACGCGATCTAACAAATGTGGAAGTCGATATGGTATTATGCAATATGGCTGGTGGCACAAAAATAATAGCCTCAACCGACGCGAAAATTGTAAAACGTGAAGTTGCTATTGAGAGAATAGATGCAAACACATTACGAGTGGTTTTCAACTCCTTCCACACTGCCCGACTCAGCGAGGGTATGGCACAAGTAGAGATGAAAGTACGCGATCTGATCAAAGGTACTACCACAATATCTACAAATGATTCGATAATTATCGAAAGTTCTATAATCGGCAAACTAACTTAACCACTATGATCTATGACAACCGACACCACTATTGAGAAAATGGAGTCTACTCCATTTTCTCGTAACCCAGAAGCGCTGATAGTACTCTCATATAATGGAGCACCAACATCTAAACCGCACATTTTTGCTTGCTACAACAACGAAGTGAGTTCATCGCTATATCTACACAATAAGTTGATCGTTCTTGATCCATCATCGAACTACTATGGCGGCAACATAGCAGCAAACGATGAGATGAAAAAGATGTTAGATAAAATGCTCAACGACGTAAATACTAAATTTGGGGATTATCTACTGAAGAGTGCTTTTTATGATTTCACTAAAAACTTAAATATCGCTACTCAATATTTTAGATATATTAAAGATATAGATCTACTTTTTACCGATAAACCTATGGCAACAGCCAAAGGATTTGTAATGTTTTCTACGGGGGATGTTTCGGGCGGTGGCTCACAAGGCGGCTCTGGAGGATCTGGAACCATGTTTCACCAATTACTAGAACAGCGTGATGTGGCCGACCAACATCCAATAGCAGCAATAACAGGTCTTGATAATATCTTAAACAGCAAAATATCTACAACCGACCCACGGCTTAGCGATTCGAGAAAAGCCTCCGATGTTTATGCCTGGGCAAAAGCTGCGGTAAAACCAATATATGGTATTAGCGAGATAACAGGGTTACCTGCTTTTATAAACACTTTTAATAATATATTTGACACCTCGATTAGTAATAAACTAAAGATAAAATTACCTACACATGTAAATGGTGTTATTAGTACCGATCAAGCTGTTGTGATGTTTGGCACAGGCGATGGCTCAACCCCAACACCATCTGTTTCCACCCTAGCCACCCTACTAGATGTATCGTTAGCCACAATAAATGACAAAGATCTTCTTTCATTCGATGCTGCGACACAAAAATGGAAGAACATATCTGCCTCACTTATCGAGGGCACAAAAGATCATCGCTTGCTCACAAATCGTGATGTGGCCGACCAACATCCAATAGCAGCAATAACAGGTCTTGACAATATCTTAAACA
>JAVVZN010000416.1:0-1577 GCA_036650555.1 Rikenellaceae bacterium | reverse complement strand
ACCGGGGGAGGTGATTAGCGCATTTAAAAAATATTTTTGTAAATAAAAACAGACGTTATGAGTAATTTAGAATTTTCAGAAACCGACATAGTCTATCATAAACCCACACTTCTCACAGCTAACACCATGCACTACTGCCCAGGTTGTAGTCATGGCACTGTGCACAAAATCATTGCAGAGGTGATAGAGCAGATGAAGATGGAAGATAAGGCGGTTGGCGTATCGCCAGTAGGTTGCTCGGTTCTTGCCTACGACTACATCGACATAGATTTTGTTCAAGCAGCACATGGCAGAGCCCCTGCTGTGGCAACAGCATTAAAACGCCTTTCACCCGACAAATTAGTATTCACATATCAAGGCGATGGCGATTTGGCAGCCATAGGAACAGGCGAAACCATACATGCCTGCAATCGCGGTGAGAACATAACCATTATATTTATAAACAACGCCATCTATGGAATGACTGGAGGACAAATGGCTCCCACCACTCCACTAGGAATGAAAACATCAACCTCACCAATGGGTAGAGAGGCATCAATACATGGGTTCCCTTATAAAATGGCAAACATGATTGCTGATCTCGAAGGTGTTTGCTACATCACACGGCAGAGCGTAAACAAACCACTGAGCGTGAGGAGAGCAAAAAATGCGATCCGCAAAGCATTTGAATACTCAATGCAAGGTAAAGGATTATCATTTGTTGAGATAGTTGCAACATGTAGTAGTGGCTGGAAAATGTCACCAACCGAGTCAAACACTCATATGGAGCAGCACATGCACCCTATTTATCCGCTTGGCGACATAAAAGACACACCTTCAACAGAAAAAAGATAAGATAGATTTGTTAAACTTAAAACTTATTGTTACTTTTGCCTAAAGCTACATGGCAATTATACCTATAAGTTTCAAAAGCATATTAATATGAAAGAGGAGCTAATAATTGCCGGATTTGGAGGTCAAGGAGTATTATCACTAGGTAAAATACTCGCTTATTCAGCCGTACTACAAGGGAAAGAAGTCACATGGTTTCCTTCATACGGGCCAGAAATGCGAGGAGGAACAGCAAATGTTACGGTTATTATCGACGACAAAAAGATCAGTTCGCCAGTTGTGCATGAATTCGACACAGCTATCTTACTGAACCAACAGTCTATCAATAAATTTGCATCAGCTGTAAAACCGGGAGGTGTGATAATCTACGACCCTAATGGTGTGACACATCCCCCTAAAAGAGGCGATGTTTATATCTATGAGATTGCAGCGGCAGAAAAAGCAGTTGAGCTTGAAAACTCACGTCTTTTCAATATGTTAGTGCTCGGCGCATATCTAAAGGTGAAACCTATAATAGATATAAAAGGAATTGAAAACGGATTACGAAATTCTCTTCCTGAACGTCTACACAACACCATCCCTGCAAATGAAGCTGCAATTAAAGTTGGAATGGATATTGTAAACAGATTATAAAATGGTCAATTTAAAAGGAGTAGGTGTTGCACTTGTAACACCATTTACAGAAAAAGGTGATGTTGATTTTGCAGCGTTAGAGCGCTTGCTTAACCATGTTAAAACATCGGGAG
>JAVVZN010000415.1:0-1585 GCA_036650555.1 Rikenellaceae bacterium | reverse complement strand
AATCGGATTTACAGAGCAGAAACTAGGACAAAAATAGCTCTAAAATAACTTCGATAACAAATTAAAACAGCTTCTAAAACAAAATAATTTACCACTTAGATGATTAAGATAAAAAATACAACAAAGTTTCTCAAAATATTTTGGGCAGTCATAATAATACCGCCAACACTACTAGCAATTTTTTTGTTGTCGGTAGGTTTTGGGGCATTTGGCAAGCTCCCAACTTTCGAGGAGTTGGAAAATCCTAAAAGCAATATATCAACTGAGATAATATCGGAAGATGGGGCATTGCTCGGTAGTTTCTTTATTGAAAATCGTTCGTTTGTAGATTATCGAGATTTATCGCCACATCTTGTTGCCGCGCTTGTGGCAACTGAAGACTCTCGTTTTTATTCACATTCTGGTATAGATTTTATTAGTTTGGCTCGTGTGGCATTCAAGACTGTGTTGATGGGGCAAAATCAAGGGGGGGGTAGTACTATCTCTCAGCAGCTTGCAAAAAATCTATATCCGCGTGATACCACAGATTATTCCTCTGCAATATCGAGAAACGCCAGTGTGGTGCTGGCAAAGATGAAAGAGTGGATCACATCTGTGATGCTCGAATACAACTACACCAAAGAGGAGATCACGGTGATGTATCTGAATGTTGTTGCCTATGGTAGTAATGCGTTCGGAATAAAATCGGCAGCACAAACATTTTTTGGTAAACGTCCTATTGACCTCACTGTTGAGGAGGCCGCAATGCTTGTGGGGGTGGTGAATGCGCCAACGCGTTTCTCTCCTGTGCGAAACCCAGACAATGCTCTGAAACGGCGAAACACAGTTATTGATCGTATGTATTCTAGTGGATATATCAATCGTGAGCAGCTCGATTCGATCATTATAAAACCTATAAACTTAAACTACAATCCAATTTCTCATGATGAAGGGTTGGGTACATATTTTAGAAGCATGTTGAGTCAATACATGACCGCATCGGAGCCTAAGCGTAAAAATTACTATAACGATTGGGATTTCAATACTGCTCAGAACCTATGGAATAACGATCCTCTGTATGGATGGTGCACAAAAAATAGGAAGGCTGATGGCACTACCTACAACTTATATCGTGACGGTTTGAAAATATATACAACCATAAACTCTAAGATGCAGCGTTATGCGGAGGAGGCAGTAAATGAAAACATGTCGGAGAGTGTGCAACCTCGTTTCTCATCGCAGGTTAAACGTACTGGATCTCTATTTTTTAACTTGACTAATGAAGAAAATCAGATTATAAATCGTGCTGTGCGTCAGAGTGATAGGTATCGAATAATGAAAAATGATGGCGTTACAGAGAGCGAAATCATAGCTAGTTTCAAGAAACCTACCGATATGAATATCTTTGCTTACAACAAAAATCGTGGGATCGACACTATCATGTCGCCTATGGATTCTATATTGTATGCTAAAGGGTTCCTACGTGCTGGTTTTGTGGCGATAGAACCTTCGTCGGGTTATGTAAAAGCATACGTTGGAGGGGTTAATCACCGTTTCTTCAAATACGACATGGCTAGTCAAGGAAAACGTCAAGCCGGATCAACAT
>JAVVZN010000414.1:0-1587 GCA_036650555.1 Rikenellaceae bacterium | reverse complement strand
ACACCAATAATAAATTAATACTTTTTCTCAAAAAGGTAGGCACTTGCAGTGCTTCAAAAAACGAAAACCCTCTAAGAGGGTTTTCGTGAGCTGCCGTGCAGCTTAGGTTTTGCCTTGAGGTAAAGCATAAATTTTTACCTGACAGCAATGACTAACCTTGTTTTATTGCCGCATGTGCAGCAGCCAAACGAGCAATCGGCACACGGAATGGAGAACATGACACATAGTTCAATCCTGCATAATGACAGAACTCAACCGACGATGGCTCGCCACCATGTTCACCGCAGATACCGCATTTAAGATTTTCACGAACGCTACGACCTTTAAACACTGCCTCACGAATCAACTGCCCAACGCCCTTAACATCTAACACTTGGAATGGGTCTTGCTTGATGATGCCACGTTTTAGGTATTCTGGTAAGAACTTAGCAATATCATCACGTGAGAAACCGAGTGTCATCTGAGTAAGGTCGTTTGTTCCGAATGAGAAGAACTCAGCCACCTCAGCAATTTCGTTTGCTGTGACAGCAGCACGAGGAACCTCAATCATTGTACCTACCATGTAGTCAATGGTTTCGTTGCGTTCTTCAAACACCTTTTGGGCTGTTTGGTCGATCACACGTTTTTGATATTTCAACTCTTTATGGTTTCCAACAAGCGGAACCATAATTTCTATTTTTACTGTAATACCTTTGTGTTTAACATTCAAACCTGCCTCAAGAATTGCACGTGTTTGCGTTTCTGTGATCTCTGGATATGTGTTACCCAAACGACATCCGCGGTGTCCAAGCATAGGGTTCACCTCAACCAACCCTTCAATCTTAGATTTTATATCTTCAAATGAGACACCTAGTTCGCTTGCCATTTCACGTTGTTCTTTTTCAAAATGAGGCACAAACTCATGTAGTGGTGGATCTAGCAAACGAATGGTCACAGGATACCCATCCATAGCCTCAAACAATCCCTCGAAGTCGCTACGTTGAATAGGAAGAAGCTTTGCAAGTGCTTTTCTACGCCCCTCTTCATCGGCAGCAAGAATCATCTCACGCACTGTTTTTATACGATCACCCTCGAAGAACATGTGTTCTGTGCGACAAAGACCAATGCCTTGCGCACCAAATCCCATTGCTTGAATAGCATCTTTTGGAGAATCAGCATTCGCGCGTACTCTCAGACGAGCATATTTATCGGCTAAAGACATCAATTTCTCAAAATTACCCGACAATTCAGCAGCACGTGTATCTACTTGACCTATATAAACCTCTCCAGTTGAACCATTTAGTGAGATCCAGTCGCCCTCTGAGAGAACTGTATTACCGCAAGTTATGGTACGTGATTTATAATCTATCAACAACTGACCCGCCCCAGACACACAACATTTACCAATGCCACGAGCCACAACAGCAGCATGAGAGGTCATACCTCCACGAGCAGTAAGAATACCACACGCCTCAACCATACCTTTTAGATCTTCAGGTGATGTTTCAGTGCGACAAAGAATTGTTTTCTTACCCAACTTAGCCCACATTTCGGCATCATCGGCAAAGAATACTATTTGTCCTGTGGCAGCACCAGGCGATGCGGGCA
>JAVVZN010000413.1:0-1598 GCA_036650555.1 Rikenellaceae bacterium | reverse complement strand
GTATGCCCAAATATTTCCAGACACATAATGCGGACGTAACGACACCCAATCGTGGAGATCAACATCGACAAAATTACCCAACGTATCTTTAGGCATCATAAGATTTGACCGTGGATCAAAATGGTTAAGAAAACGCATTGACCGCGCCAGATACTCTTTTTCTACAACTTTATTACCCACTTTTGCAGCGATTTGAGCAATACACCAATCATAATAGCTATTTTCGGCACTCTTAGAAACCGAAGAACCAATGCCCACTGGCACATAACCATATTTATTATAGAGTTCAACACCCGACTCTCCATCGGAGCTTGACACGTAGTTGTGGTTCGACGCCGACACCAACGCCTCCAATGCTTTCTCCTCATTAATACCGCTTATGTTTTTCACAATAGCCTCGCTAATCATGGCAGCAGCAGGATAGCTTATCATACAGGCATTGTCGTAGCCTGCCAACTCCCAGAGAGGTATCTCTCCGCCACTCTCATAACGGCTGATAAGGGAATTTGCAAAATCGGCTGTAAGACCGTGTTCTGTGATTGAGAAGAGAGGATGCACCGCACGGTAGGTGTCCCAAAGGGAGAAGGTGCTATAATTTGTGTAACCAGAAGAACGCTGTATTTTATTTTGTGCCCAATATCTACCATCAACATCTTGTGATAGATTTGGCTGTATCATGGCATGATAAAGCCCTGTGTAGAGTATTCTTTTTTTGGCGTCAGATTCAGTTTTAAACTCATATCTAGAGAGTTTATCTCTCCAAGCATCTTCAGCTGACTTACGCGCAGAGTCGAAATCAACCGTAGCTACCTCTGCTACGAAATTCATCTCTGCTCCATCCACATCAACCGATGAGATAGCCACCTTCACAACAATCTGCTCACCCTCGGTAGTAGAAAAAGAGAGTGCTATTTTTGCATCTTTTGATGTCGCCTCGCTACTCCCACTAAGAATAGTTGAATCGCTGTAAATTGTATATTTACCAAAAGGTTTCGAGAATGATGCCATAAAATAGGTGTAACGCTTTCCTCCCCAACCATTGCTAAGTGAATATCCACTGATAAGCGTGTCGGATAGAACTTTAACACTCGACATCAAAGTTTTTCCATATATTTTATGCACAGGATCAAATATGACATTTGCCTCATCGCTCTTTGGAAATGTGTAGCGATGCACCCCCGCACGCGGAGTGGCTGTAAGCTCTACTTTGATGTTGTAGTCAAGCAGATCAACACTATAATAACCAGCCGACGCACTTTCGTGCAGAGCATCGTGTGATATACGACTTCTATATCCGCTATCGGGATCAGCCTTGTCGCCAGGTGAAAACTTAATCTCACCAATAGTTGGCATTACCAATATATCACCCATATCACTCCAACCTGTGCCACTCAAATGAGTGTGACTGAACCCCATGATAGAGCTATCAGATGTGTGGTAGCCGGAACACCAATTCCAACCTTTCGTGTCGCCATCGGGGCTAAGCTGCACCATTCCAAAAGGGGTTGTGGCTCCTGGAAAGGTGTGCACTATTCCATCGGTTCCAATAAAAGGATCAACATATTGAAGCGGATCTGATGATAAAGAGCAAGAGGTAA
>JAVVZN010000412.1:0-1604 GCA_036650555.1 Rikenellaceae bacterium | reverse complement strand
AAGGTATCGGCATATAGAAGCTACACCATCCAACCACGAATAAACGGTTATATCTCAACTAAGAATTTCGACAGTGGCTCGCTTGTCAGAAAAGGTGAACTGATCTACAAGATAGATTCGCGTCCGTTTGAGGCATCTAAGAGCGAAGCACTCTCTCAACTTATGAGTGCTAAAGCCACACTTCAACAAGCACAAAGCACCTACGATCGTAGTGTGCCTCTTTCACGCATAAATGCTATCAGCACCAGCCAACTCGACGCAGCTTTAGCCTCGCTCACCTCGGCAGCGGAAGCAGTAAAAGCGGCGCAGGCAACTCTCGACATAGCAAATCTCAACATGAGCTATTGCACAATAACTGCACCAGAGAGCGGCATAATAGCTGCCAGCAGCGCACAAGTGGGTGATTATGTTGGTCAGGCAACAAAATTTCCTGTCCTCACCACCATATCATTCTCTGATTCTATAAGCGTCACAGTGTCGTTAGCTGCTAGAGAGTATTATTCAATCACTGGCGAAACCATGCCCTCATTTCAAAATGATTCACTATTCAGAGATATTGAGATAGTATTTTCTGATGGCACAATATATCCATATAAAGGGTGGTATGAATACACCAAACAGATGATTGATTCACAAAGCGGATCAATGATGTTTGTGTTAGGTTTTGTAAATCCAAACTACCGATTGAAAAGCGGACAGTTTGTAACCGTTCGTGCAAGTGTTGGAGAGAAACAACGCCACGTTATCGTTCCTCAGGTTTGTGTGAACGAGATACAAGGCAATTATTATGTATATACAGTTGATAAAGAGAATATTGCTAAATACACTGCAATTGAAAAAGGCGCAGCTTATAAAGATAATTTTATAGTGAGTAGTGGGCTAACAGAGGGAGCTATGGTGCTCACCGAAGGTTTCTTTAAGATTAAAGATGGCACTAGCATTCAACCAATTGAAACTAAAACCGAATAATTATGATAAGACGTCCGGTATTTGCAATTGTGATAGCAATAATGATAGTGATATTAGGGGTAATATCTCTAGGTAGACTTCAAGTTGAACAATATCCAAACATCACACCTCCAGTAGTGGAAGTATCGGCAATATATCCAGGTGCCGATGCCACAGTGGTATCGCAATCTATCGCTACACCTATCGCACAGAGTATAATGGGCGTTGATGACATGCTTTACATGCAAGCCACATCAGCTAGCGACGGCACAATGTCGCTTGCTGTAACATTTGCCGTGGGTTCCGACCCCGATTTGAATACCATATTCACACAAAACAGAGTCAGTGGCGTTGTATCTGCCTTGCCAGAAGCTGTGACTCGTCAAGGCATAACCGTTCAAAAGACATCGAATAGTTTTATCTTAGTTATGTCGTTGTATAGCAAAGATCAACGCTATGATCAGAAATTTCTATCTAATTATGCAATTATAAATATTAAAAATGAACTATTAAAGATTAACGGAGTTGGCAAAGTAAATGTGATGGGTGCGGGTGAGTACTCCATGCGTGTGTGGTTGAAGCCCGATATGATGGAGTATTACAATGTGAATGTTCAGCAGATAATCAGTAAGATAGAGGCACAAAGTGGGGTATTT
>JAVVZN010000411.1:0-1606 GCA_036650555.1 Rikenellaceae bacterium | reverse complement strand
CATTCAAATCGAGCCACCTTGGTTGTAACATTCATTTTTGCAGGTGCGACTGTGGTCGCGCCAAAGCCAAGCACAGTAGCCTTCAAGCGATATAACTTATTGCGCAGGGTGGCATGGGGGTTGGTGGCATCAGCGGTGGTGATATTAAACCTGTAATAGTTTTCAATCACCGTGGGGCTTGTGCCATCTTTATAAGGCATTTGCAGACTGAGGTAGGTTGCCATGGGGGCATCGGTTCCTTGAGCAGGATTTTCGTAGAGGTAAAATGTTGATGTCCAGCTGTAGTCAGCCGCAGTAGATCCTGTTTGTGTCATTGCCACTGGCGCGTAGTTGAGCATCACGTTGCCAGCTGGGGTAGCAGGTGCTGTTTGCTCACAAACGTAGGAGCGCGTAGGAGCATTGCGCAACTCTACGATGGCGACGCCACAACTAAGATCTGGATAGGCAGCCGCGAACATGGGATCGAGAGCCACCGTAAGTTCGATTTTCACAGTCTGACGTTTGACCTTCACCGTGAGAGCCTTGGCAAAGGAGAAAGTGTGCGAAGCTTTGCCCGACATCAGCAGCGGTGCAGCCTTGGTTGGTGCGACCAGTTGTCCTGCAAGCTCAGTGAATGCGGCTTCCAACTTATCTCGGTCAGTAATTTTCGCTAGATCCTCAGTGGCTATATCCCAATTGGCCACCACATATACATCTCTTGGTGTGCCCATGTAGGACATGTTTGCGATGGTTAGAGTTTTTGTGGTATTGTCCCACTTGTCGTCTCCCACGATGCTTTGCGTGGGGTCGATGTCGAAGATTCTATCAATGGCTCCTGTGGCAGTGTTGAAGAGGAGTATTTTCAGGTTTTTGATATGGTCTTCATGACCCACGCCTGGCACATCCACGCCACGTACAGTCGCAACTTCGGGTAACTCAATGGAGATAGCTGCCGCACCTTCCACGGCCAGCATATTAAACTCAGATGTCTCCTTGCTGCACGAGGAGACGAGCATCACCCCAAGGGCTATGATTAATATGTTTTTGAATAGTTTCATCGTTGTATGTTTATTATTGTCTGATACATCTAATACGGTACAAATAACCAAGAGGGATTCTACCACTCAACCCATGTGCCCATATATGGGTTTGACGGTAGTCAATTTCAGGATGCGCAGGATCATTTGGGCGAGGTGTCGGTGAGATGTGAATATCGTGTATATGCGGTGATAAACTATTAGCAGTAAGATATTTAGTGCCGAGGAATGGTGTTGTAATGCCTGGACCTGTTAATAGATCAATAGAGGTAGTATAAAAAGAGAAAAAAGCAATTCTCTCGTTCACACCTCTTATTCCTATGTAGACACCACCATCAGCAGAACTGCTAATAATACGGGGATTGTTCCATAGACCGTCTATCTCCCCAGCTTTTGGAAGTCTCCACGTTTTGTTAAACTCTCCTGTGGCAATCTGCGCTTGCGTTTGCCCAACCAGGCGGCACGGATCGCCAATGCCTTTTTGGACAGACGCTGCGGTCGGATTGTCAATAAACTGCGAACTATAAAATTTAGCGGCATCAGGTAACCGCGCATAGTCTTCGTCAGTATTAACTACAGGCGGTACTAGA
>JAVVZN010000410.1:0-1635 GCA_036650555.1 Rikenellaceae bacterium | reverse complement strand
CTTTCGTGTTTCTACACGAAATTAAACCTCTTATCGACAATAATCTAATCAAAGGTGGCGACCTAGACAACGCAATAGTGATCGTTGAGAAACCTCTACCTAAAGACGAACTTGAGAAATTGCAAGCAATATTCAAGAAACCTGACTTGTCGGTTGAAACAAGTGGCTACCTAAACAATGTCCATCTTCGCGGTGACAACGAGATAGCACGACATAAAATGCTCGACTTAATAGGCGATCTTTCTCTAGTAGGAGTGCGCATCAAAGGAAAAGTTTTTGCAACACGTCCTGGGCACAAAGCAAACACAGATCTTGCCAAGATTATTAAAAAAATGGTTAGGTTGAATGCTTCTAAACCAAAATACAAATACGATCCAAATGTTGAGCCACTATACGACATTAACAAGATAAAAACATTACTACCCCATCGTCCTCCATTCTTACTCATCGACAAAATACTTCATCTTGAATCATCTAAAGTGGTTGGGATTAAGAACGTGACGATGAATGAGCCATTTTTCGTTGGTCACTTCCCAGATGAGCCTGTCATGCCAGGTGTTCTTCAGCTAGAGGCAATGGCGCAATGTGGTGGCATACTTGCTCTTGCCGATGTTGATGATCCAAACAGTTATTCCACATATTTTGTTAAAATAGACAACGTCCGTTTTAAACGTAAAGTTGTTCCGGGCGACACACTGATGTTTGTTCTTGAGCTATCTGAACCTATCCGTAGAGGAATGGTGATGATGAATGCTAAGAGTTACGTTGGCGACAACTTAGTATGTGAGGCATTTTTAGTTGCACAAATTGCAAAGAATAAATAAACATACTGTTTTGTTGTTATTATATAACGTTGTAATAATTAAAATTACTTAATTGATTTCATATAACACATATATACGATGAGTAAATTGGCTTTTGTACACCCCGATGCTAAAATAGGAAACAACGTAACTATTGATCCGTTCGCATATATTGCCGCCGATGTAGAGATAGGTGACGATTCACATATAGGTCCACATGCCACCATACTTGATGGCGCACGTCTAGGTAAAAGATGTGTCATACACTCTGGAGCTGTGATAGCTGGTGTGCCACAAGATTTGAAATTCAAAGGAGAATATTCTATTGCTATTTTAGGCGATGGAACCATGGTACGTGAATGTGCAACCGTGAATCGCGGTTCAGCTGCAAAAGGTAAGACGGTTGTGGGTAAAAATTGTTTGATCATGGCATACGCCCACGTGGCTCACGACTGTGAGATTGGCGATAACGTGATTTTAGTAAACAACGTGTCGCTTGCTGGTGAGGTTGAAGTTGGCGATTGGGCTATTGTTGGAGGTCATGCTGCGGTGCATCAATTTGTAAGAATTGGCGAGCATGCGATGATCAGCGGTGGTTCTCTCGTTTCAAAAGATGTGCCTCCATATGTTAAAGCAGCACACTCACCTCTTTCATTTGTAGGTTCAAATTTCATTGGTCTTCGTCGTCGTAACTTCACACCTGAGCAGATCGACCAGATACACTCTATCTTCAAAACTATATTCCAAAGCGGTCTAAACTACTCAAATGCCTGCGACAAAGTTGAAAAAGATATGCCACAATCTCCTGAACGCGATCTTATCGTGACTTTTA
>JAVVZN010000409.1:0-1649 GCA_036650555.1 Rikenellaceae bacterium | reverse complement strand
AAAAGTAGTTACACTGATATATGTCGGAGAAATCCCAGTCGCCACCTTTCGACGACACCCTCCATTCACCCGGTATCCATCTATTGTCGTACGATGATGATGCTTGATTGTCGGTGTGATTGTCGTTGGCAAATGTGCCTATGTTGTATCCGCTGTGCGCAGGGAAATTATAGCGTCCAATAGAATATGCTGCCAGATCACTCTCATTTTTAAAGAAGTGCTCAGGTGTGATATTTGATGGTGGTGTTTTGTCGAGAAATTTGTTGCATGAGCTAAGTGTCAGGATTGCAGCCCCAATAGTTAGCATAAATATTTTCTTTCTCATATTATTATCTTATTATTGTTTATTGTTGTTAAAATGTAACGTTTATACCTGCTGAGAACACGCGTGAAAGAGGGTAGGCCTTACCATCGCCCCATGTGCCCGAAACTGTTTCTGGATCGAACACCGATGATAGTTTTGTTGCGGTAAATAGGTTGTCGGCCGATATGAATAATCTTAATTTAGACATTGCCATCTTCTGACTTACGTGTTGAGGCAGCGTGTAGCCCACTTGAATATTTTTTAGACGAAGATATGCTCCGTTTTGAAGATATGCAGTCTGCGTCTGTTTGTTCTTCGATGAACCCCACATTGGACGCGGATAATAAGCATTGGTGTTGGCTCCCATTGGATGTCCTTCAGGTCGGAAGAAGTCGTAATGCTCATTGAAACCCGATGACTGCCAAACGTTTCCTCCATCTGCCCCCCAGAAATACGATCCTCCAACTGCTAGATCGCGTTTCATTGTTCCTTGAAAGAACATGCTTGCGTCGAATCCTTTATAGGCTGCATCAAGTGTTATCCCGAAGTTGTAACGAGGAGTGTTGTTTCCTATGATACGTTTGTCGCCATGATCTGAAAGAATACTTTTGCCAGAATCAATTTTGCCATCACCATTTAAGTCGCGATACATTATATCACCTGCTGCCCATTTGTTGCCAATAACATTTTGATTAACCTTTGAAAGATGTGTTTGCATCTCAGCATCGCTCTTAGCAATACCAATAGTTTCGTAACCCCATATCTCTCCAAATTTACGCCCTACATAATATTTAGCTATGTCGCCTGTTTCGTTAGGGTATCGTGTGATCTTCGATTGTGAGTCGGAGAGTGCCAGACGTGCTCCATAACTAAAATTGCCAACCACGTCACGCCATCCAAGCTCAAGTTCCCAACCACTAGTACGCATGTCGGCATTGTTCATCTTTGGAACTGTGGTTCCCAGTGTTGCAGGTAGCGATGGTGCAGGTCCAACCATATCTTTGGTGTCGCGTATAAAGAAGTCGGCCGATCCTGTAAGTCTGTTTCTGAATAGTCCAAAATCAATACCTACATTCCACGATTGTACTCTCTCCCATGTCAGAAATGTTGAAACTAACGATGGTGCTGAGGCGTAGTTAGGACGCACTCCATCAACAAGCCATCCTCCATTACCTGAATAAAAAGGCATGGTTTGATAAAATGGATACAAACTAGATGTGTTCTGATTGCCAAGTGCACCGTAAGAGGCACGTAGTTTCAGAGTCGATATATTATGTCGGTGGTTTACCAGAAATTTTTCCTGTGCAATGTTCCAACCCAGCGAAACAGATGGAAATAAATTCCA
>JAVVZN010000408.1:0-1661 GCA_036650555.1 Rikenellaceae bacterium | reverse complement strand
GGTGTTTCTGCTCATAGAGATAAACCTATGAGCAAAAAAGATATGTTTCTGCTCATAGATGATAAATCTATTTGCAAAAACATATCTTTTATTGCCAGATGGCAATGCTTTATAATCTCTTACGTAGCTCTTCGCCCTCTTTTTCGTAACCCGGTTTGCCTAGAAGGGCAAACATGTTCTTTTTGTAAGCCTCAACGCCAGGTTGGTTGAATGGATTCACATCAAGTGCGTAGCCACTTATGCCGCAGGCTTTCTCAAAGAAATAGAGTAGAGCACCTATTGTTTCAGCGTTGATCTTTTCGATTGAGAGGCTGATGTTTGGCACACCACCATCGACATGCGCTAACATAGTGCCAGACTCTGCACTGTGATTCACCTCGTGGAGAGGCTTGCCTGCTAAGAAATTCAAACCATCAAGATTGTCGGCATTGGCTTTGATCTCAAATTTGTGATTTGGCTTTTGAACGTTTATCACTGTTTCAAATAGTGTGCGTTCGCCTTCTTGAATGTATTGCCCCATTGAATGAAGGTCGGCAGTAAGATTAACACTTGCAGGGAAAATACCTTTGTGTTCTTTGCCTTCGCTCTCACCGTATAGTTGTTTCCACCACTCTGCAATGTATTGTAGCTTTGGTTCAAAAGAGGCAAGGATCTCAATTTTTTTACCTTTTTCGTATAACGCATAGCGAGCAGCCGCATATTGTGCTGCAATGTTGTCTTCAAATTTCACATCGGCTGCTGTGGCTTTCTCCATTTTTGCTGCGCCACCAACAAAATCTTCAATATTGACACCTGCAACTGCTAGTGGAAGCAATCCAACAGGAGTAAGAACAGAGAAACGTCCGCCCACGTTGTCGGGAATTACAAATGTGGTGTAGCCTTCGCTGACTGCTAGTGTGCGTAGAGCTCCGCGTGCAGCATCGGTGACTGCCACAATACGTTTTGATGCCTCAGCTTTGCCGTAGCGTTTTTCTATCTCTTCTTTGATTATGCGGAATGCTATTGCAGGTTCGGTTGTTGTGCCAGATTTTGATATTACGATTGTTGCAATCTCATGATCTTTGCTCATCTCCATAAGTTCAAAGATGTAATCTTCACTTAAATTTTGACCTGCAAACAAAACTAAAGGATCTGTGCGTTTTTTCTGCAACAGATTAAAGTTGTTTGATAGTGCATCGAGCACAGCCTTTGCCCCAAGATACGAACCTCCGATGCCAATAACGATGACAAGGTCGGCTTTTGAGCGTAGAACCTCTGCCGATGCTTTAATGTCGGCGATCTCTTTTTTGGTTATTGATGAAGGAAGGTTTACCCAGCCTAGAAAGTCGTTGCCTTTGCCTGTTCCATTATGTAATAAAGCGTTGCATTGCTCCATCTTATCTTTTAATGAAGCGATCTTCTCAGAGGAGATAAAACTGTTTACTTTTGAAGATGAAAATTTTACTAGTGACATTTTTTCTTATTTTAAATTATTATCAGTTTGACACAACCGATTGAAGAATAAATTTTTAGCGGAGTTTTTGAGGAGCAGTGGTAACGATTTAGCAACGGTGCGTATTTCAGCGATTTGCGGTGCTTTACTGTCAAGTAACTCTTTTAAAACATAACAAAGATAGGTGTTATTTTGCAATGCAGATAATAAAACTCAAATTTTTATATCA
>JAVVZN010000407.1:0-1663 GCA_036650555.1 Rikenellaceae bacterium | reverse complement strand
GTTGATCACCGATGTCATTCGTGAGGTGGACGAACTGCCTAATCTTCGTATTCTCCCATCTAGCATAGATCTTGCTGGTGCCGAGGCTGAGATGCTTTCTATTGAAGATGGGCGACTACGTATGAAAAACGTTTTGGCTGAGGTGAAAGATATGTTTGACTACATATTAATAGACTGTTCTCCATCGCTTGGATTAGTAACCATAAACGCCCTTAATGCTGCCGACAGTGTGCTCATACCTGTTCAATGTGAATATTTTGCACTCGAAGGGCTTGGCAAACTTTTAAACACCATAAAAATGGTAAAAAGCCGTATGAACCCCTTGTTAGAAATAGAAGGATTTGTGCTTACCATGTACGATTCGCGTTTACGCCTCTCTAATCAAGTTGTTGAAGAGGTGCGTAGCCACTTTAAAGATTTGGCTTTCAACACCATCATAACTCGTAATATCAGACTTAGCGAAGCGCCTAGCTACGGTAAACCAGCACTACTCTACGACGCCACATCAACAGGTAGCAATGCCTATTTAAGTTTAGCAAAAGAGTTAATAAATAAACATTCATAATCTCAAAACAGACGATGAGTACAACTAATAAGCCCCAAAGATTGGGACGTGGATTAAATGCAATTTTTGACACTGAGGATATTGTGATTTCAGATAAACCAATCAGTGCTAAAAGTAATATAAGTGAGATTGAACTCTCTAAGATAGAGCCAAACCAATCGCAACCTCGCCAAACATTTGATCAAGAACTAATCAATGAGCTTGCCGAATCTATCAAATCACTCGGACTGATCCAGCCTATCACCCTACGTGAGAATGGCGACGACAAATACACGATCATTTCTGGAGAACGCCGATTCAGAGCCTCAAAGTTGGCTGGGCTGACAAGTGTTCCAGCCTATGTGCGTAGCGTAGACGACAACACTATGTTGGAGATGGCACTTGTCGAAAACATACAACGCGAAGAGTTGAACTCTATTGAAATAGCTTTCACCCTAAATCGTTTGATGGAAGAGTGTGGCATCACTCAAGAACAACTTGCCGAACGTGTGGGTAAAAAACGCTCAACAATATCAAATTATATTCGTCTTTTAAAACTTCCAGCTGAGATCCAATTATCTCTTAATGAGAACTTAATCTCTATGGGTCATGCCAAAGCCATAATGAGTTTGGAAGGCACAGCACAACAAATTGCATTACTAAAACGTATAGTAAAGCATCACCTATCTGTGCGTCAAACCGAAGAGATGGTAAAAAGCATGATGGAAGAGAAACGCGAAAAACAAAAGATCACCGACGACGAATATCCAGAGAGCTACACACGTCTTGTTGAATATTTGGAGAAGTTTTTCAGTCAAGAGATCAGTATAAAAAAGAGTGCAAAAGGTGATGGTAAAATTGTTATTGGATTTAAAAACGATGACGACGTGAAAGAGATTTTATCTAAGTTTGAGAAGTTGCAATCTTAGAAGCTGTTTTAATTTATTAGATTAAAAATAAAAGTTATTATCAAAGATTATAATACATATTTTATAAGGTTGTGTGTTGTTGTGGTTTTATGTTTATCATACACATCAACATATGGTAATATAAACGTATCTAAGCAAGATACTACCATAAATCAAAGCAGTGTTGTAAAAGAATTAACACCTACTACCA
>JAVVZN010000406.1:0-1664 GCA_036650555.1 Rikenellaceae bacterium | reverse complement strand
GTGGTAAGTAAAAATACATAATGCGAAAAAATCAGCTTCTTCAAGTTTAATTATTTTTTCATCAGGTAACTCTAAAAAATATATTCCATCTATCTGTTTATAACTAAATAACTCATAACAGAAATCTGAATATTTAAAAAAATGAAATTTAAAAAAATATTAACCATAGCTTTCTTATCCATATCAACTTTAGGGTTGTATGCACAAGACTACCAATCTCTAAGTGGCTCATGGCGCTTTGGATTAGACAAAAATGGCGAAGGAGTCAGTAAGAAACTGACCGAGCAGATCACACTACCGGGCACAACAGATGAGGCTCACTATGGAGATAAAACTGTTGGCTCCGATTTTGGAATACTCACAAGAGAATACAAATATTACGGTGCAGCATGGTATGAGCGCGATATTGTTATTCCTGCAACATGGAAAGACAAAAGAGTATGGCTCAAGCTGGAGAGAGTGATGTGGGAATCAAAAGTATATCTAGACGGTAAAGAAATATCGGTGAAAGATGCTTTAAACTCACCTCATCTTCACGACCTAGGCTACCTTACAGAGGGCAAACACACCTTGAAAATTTGCATCAACAACGATATGATCTATAACATCGGCGACAAAGGACATGTCTACACCGAATACACACAAAGCATATGGAATGGCGCAGTTGGGGAGATAGCTCTTATTGCTCGCAACAAAATTCATTTGACAAATCCTCAAGTATTCACAAAAATATCGCCTTTATCAATCACAATCAAAGATGAGGTGACAAACGAGTCGTCGAAAAAACAGACAGCTAAAATCAATTACACATTAAAAGAGCGACTTACAAACAATGTTGTGCTGAATAAAGTAAGTGATATAACACTAAATCAAGGCATAAACACAATAGATATAACTAGCGATCTCCCTAAAGATATTAAGCTGTGGAGCGATATGTCGCCTGAACTTTATGTTTTAGATATAGCTATTATCGCTAAAGATAAAGTTCTCGACAGCCGTCAGATTGAGATAGGAATAAGAGAGGTGACAGCAGCTAAATCGAAAATTTTAATCAATGGAAAACCTGTATTTTTAAGAGGTAATCTTGACTGCGTTCATTTTCCACTCACTGGTTATCCTTCATGTAAGGTTGAAGACTGGGAACGCATATTCCGCCTATACAAAGATTATGGATTAAACCATGTGCGTTTTCATTCATGGTGCCCACCAGAGGCAGCATTCATAGCAGCCAACCGCATCGGTATATATATTCAAGCTGAAACAATCTGGATAGATTGGTGGATGACCACACCCCCTGCTGGCAGAAAAGATATGATAACAAAAGGATTCCCCAAAGGCTTAGGCAAAAATCCATCTGCCGATTCGTTTATTCAAAAGGAGCTATCACGCATGATAGATGCCTATGGCAACAACCCATCTTTTGTGATGCAATGTATAGGCAACGAAC
Organism: Rikenellaceae bacterium; assembly: GCA_036650555.1. Taxonomy (GTDB): domain Bacteria; phylum Bacteroidota; class Bacteroidia; order Bacteroidales; family Rikenellaceae; genus CAMQVM01. The sequence continues at coordinate 217 of JAVVZN010000406.1, read as the reverse complement.
TTGGAAACTCCGATTTTGATGTTATGCAGTCGTGGATGGTACCACTACGTGAGAAAGATTCACGCCGATTATATAGTGTGTCGTCAGCTCGTAAGATTATGCCAGTAGATCAATATATGGGCACCCATTATATCGACAAACTTGGCGCCACACGCGGATTAAAAGGAGGTGCATCTACCGATTGGGATTTTGAGAACATCTATTCGCACTCAAATAT
>JAVVZN010000405.1:0-1667 GCA_036650555.1 Rikenellaceae bacterium | reverse complement strand
GGTTGGGGAGGTCCCACCCAGCTTCATTTTTAGCATAGACCGGTAGTTTTTGGTTCGGCTCTTTTGTTGGCATAATTATAGTGTAGTGGGGTAGGTGTGTCAGTATGTCGCGCCACAGCTCTCTGCGCCCAGCATCAACATCCAATATTTCACTATAACGTAGGAGTAAACGAAATGTTTGTTCTACAAAAGCTAAGTCTGATGGAGGGTTCAAATCCCATGAGTCTTCATGTCCTCCGGTTGTTATTGTATAGCGATAAGAGTTGCCATAAACCTCTTTTTGTAGGTAGTCTTCATAAAAATCACCACATTCGCGAATATAAGGATAAGCTTTATTGCGCAAAAAAATCTTATCACCCATATATTCATAATACCAACTGTAAAGTGGTATATTGAATGGTGCATTCATTGTTTGCTGCCAATATCCACCATAAAAGACCCCAATCCCCAAAACACTAACAGGCATTAGCATGCCTCTACACGACTTTCCTTGCCATGATGGGTGCATCGAGCCCATATCTACTTTGGCTCGTTGTTTGGCTTCTGGCATAATTTTATCTATGAAGTTGTAGAAAGGAGTGGCTAGTTCACAGCGATTGGCGGAGAACATGCTGTAAAAACCAGCTTGACTATTATAGTTTAGGTGAATATCTCCGTGGTACATCATCTTGTCGTCCATGTTCCAAACACCATACATGCCTCCACACGTAGGTGAATGTTTGTTGTAGGCAGATGCCATCAAGTAGATAGAAGATAGATAATGGCGGTTTAGTAGTGAGTCGTTTGTTTCTACGTATGAGCGTGTACACATATATCTACACCAAGCCTCTTTCCCATTTTTAAGAGCAGTGATTCTCCTAGCGTTTTGCGATTTCAGTTTCTCATAAGCCTCCGATAGAAGGGCGTTATCGGTTATTGATCCTCCCGACACATAAACAACAAGATATGTGGGAGTGTTGCTTGTTATAGTAAATGTTGTTTTTACTTTAAAATCGGAAATTCGTTCTGCAATAGCTTTGGTTCCGATGATGCTGGAAGAAATCCCCACTTGAGAAATCCATCGCACTTCGCCTTCAGTTTTTGTTCGGCGCGTAACTTGTGCAATGCCATTTCGAGTAGTGGCAGTGGTGGCATAAAGAGGAGAGGTTGCTCCAGCGTATGTTTCCACAGAGATCCCAACTGGAGTATTTGATTTTGTGGTTAGTTCGGTCACAATGAAATTATCGCTCATGCTCATCCATGTGGTCATGTTCACTTTGTTTACAGTGCCAGTTGTCATGCGTAGTTCTGCATCAAGCTGATCCATTTGGTAGCTAAAACCAGTTGCTATTTTTGAGTCTATGGTTATACTCACCCCTCCAGCAGGCAAAGCTGCTGCGCCACTTCCAGCCCAGTCGCTCCATCCATCGGTAACAAAATCTACTTTTGAAATTTGAAGTGTCTGGCTGTTAGATGATGTGAAACTAGTTGCACCAACATCGCCGTTACCTAGATATGGACCTTTGGGGGCATGGTTGCTTTTGACTTTATCGTATCCGAATGGATAAGCCCATATGGCTGTTAATAAATCTTTTTTACTTTTAAAAAATTCTATATCAGCGTCATTGTTAGATCTATTGATGTTTGCATGTGTCAAGAAAGGTGTTGAACATCCTATAATCAATAGT
>JAVVZN010000404.1:0-1667 GCA_036650555.1 Rikenellaceae bacterium | reverse complement strand
ATCACAGCTATGCCGGGCGAAACAGTGTCGTGTGTTGGTTGTCATGAGAATCAAAACTCAATAGTGCCTCCTAAACGTGTTGCAGCGTCGATGAAAGCACCATCAAAAGTAATAACACCTGAGGGTGGCGTGCGTCCGTTTGTATTTGCTCTAGAGATACAACCTATTTTAAATCGTGCTTGTATTGCTTGTCATAACAAAGGATCAATGGATATGCGTGGAGAAATGAAAGCCACAAACGATTCTGAAATTAAAAAAGTGGGATCATGGACAATAAATCCAGAAGAGATGGATGCTTATTATGGCTTTTCAAAAAGCTATTTAGCTATTCATCCTTTTGTGTCGCGTCAAGGTCCGGAGGCCGATGCACTAGTGATGAAACCTTATGAGTATCACGCTTCAACAAGTGAGCTTGTGAAAATATTAAAGAACAATCACCATGGTGTAAAACTAACCGATGCAGAGTGGCGCACGCTTTATGCTTGGATAGATATGAATGCTCCATTCCATAGTTCATTCCGTCAATACGATCTCAATGGTTTCAATCAAATTGAACGTCGTAAGGAGTTGTCGCGTAAGTACAACGACTTCGAGGTGGATTGGGTGAAAGAGATTGAAGACTACACCACACTTTTAAATTCAAAACCTAAAGTGGAGCCAGTCAAACCTCCTAAGGAGGAGATAACATACAAAGCGGTGAAAGCAAAACATTGGCCAATCGCTGCTGCTGATGCCGTTGAAATGCAAACATCGCTCGGCGAAAACAGCATGGAATTGAAGATTTCCGACAACGTCACCATAAAATTACGTAAAGTGCCTTCTGGTGAATTTGTGATGGGTAACAATGTTTTTGGACATCAATGTGCTCCAGAAACTCGCGTCAAGATTGATAAACCATATTGGATTGGCGAGATTGAGATCACTAATCAGCAGTTCAATGTAGTCTTTCCTAAACACGACAACCGTTATATAGCTCAGATGTGGAAAGACCACACTGGTCCGGGTTATGAGGCAAATCGTCCACTTCAACCTGTCATACGTGTGTCGCAGCGTGAAGCGGTTGAGTTCTGCCGTAAAATTAGCGAGAAAACTGGCATGAAGGTGTCACTTCCAACTGAGGCACAATGGGAATGGGCTTGTCGCGCAGGATCTAATGGTGATTTCTGGTATGGCAATAGCAACACCGACTTTGCTCCTTATGAAAATCTTGCCGATGTTCAGCTTGAGAAGATGGCGGTAAGTGGTGTTAATCCTCAGCCTATGAGTAAAGATAACCCATGGTTCCGATACCTTAATTTCATTCCTAAAGTTGCAACCGTTGATGATGGAAGCATGTTGCTAGTAGAGGGTAAAGGCTATAAACCTAATCCTTGGGGTCTATATGACATGCAAGGTAATGTTCAAGAATGGACACGCAGCGAATATTTGCCTTACCCATATAATCCAAAAACCAAAGAGGTTTCTGAGTTGAAAACTATTAAAGGTGGTTCTTGGATGTCACGTCCAAAAAATGCTATCGCAGCTTATCGCGATGGTTATTATGAGTGGCAAAGAGCGAACAACGTTGGTTTTAGAATCGTTGTAGAAGACTAAGAAGCTGTTTTGAATTTATTAATCTCGTTCTTTTCGGCTCTTTTTGCCCCAGTTTCCGTCCTGTAAATCCTCAT
>JAVVZN010000403.1:0-1672 GCA_036650555.1 Rikenellaceae bacterium | reverse complement strand
GATTAGTATCTGTGAGCCCTAAAGCAAATTCATGTAGAAACTATTCTCAATGTGATTCGCTACTTATAGGATCTGAATGTGGAGCACACACATTTCCTTTTATAGATGTCAAAAACAAAAGTGCAATAGTGGAACATGAGGCAACCACATCGAAGATAGGTGAAGATCAGCTTTTCTATTGCAACCAACGTGGAATTTCGACCGAAGAGGCAATAAGTTTGATAGTGAACGGTTATGCTAAAGAGGTGTTAAACAAATTGCCGTTGGAATTTGCTGTTGAGGCACAAAAACTGCTAGCGATAAGTCTTGAGGGAAGTGTTGGATAAAAATTGAAATTATGTTAAAAATAACTGACTTACACGCATCCGTTGAAGGACGCGAAATTTTAAAAGGGATAAATCTATCTGTAAACAAAGGTGAGGTGCATGCTATAATGGGTCCAAATGGATCAGGTAAAAGCACACTAGCATCAGTGCTTGCAGGAAAAGAGAAATATGTGGTGACAGAAGGTAGCGTGAAATTCTGTTCTAAAAATTTATTTGATCTGTCGATTGAACAGAGAGCACATGAGGGATTATTTCTGGGATTTCAATATCCAGTTGAGATACCGGGAGTCAGCATGGCAAACTTTATGAAAACAGCGATCGCCGAAAAAAGACGATACCTAAAAGAAGAGCCTCTTTCTTCGTCGGATTTTCTAAAGATGATGCGTGCTAAAAGTGCTGTGGTTGAGATAGACGCAAAGCTCATCTCGCGAAGTGTGAATGAAGGATTTTCGGGCGGTGAGAAAAAACGTAATGAGATATTTCAGATGGCAATGCTCGAACCAAAACTTGCCATACTAGATGAAACAGATAGCGGATTGGATATAGACGCATTACGGATTGTGGCAACAGGTGTCACAAAACTTAAAACGCCAGAAAATGCAACTATCGTGATCACTCACTATCAACGTCTACTCGACTATATTGTTCCCGATTTTGTACATGTATTATATAATGGACGTATCATACACTCAGCAGGCAAAGAACTTGCTTTAGAGCTCGAAGAGCGTGGATATGACTGGTTAATAAAAAAATATGGAAATGAGTAACTACTCTACTATCAATATATCTGAGAATTGCGATAATATCTCTGCACATGTGTCGTCTACCTATAATATTGTGGGTAGTGGTGCTAAGGATATTAGGATTGATGTTGCTGAAGGGGTGAAAGCAGAGTTTATTGATTTTTCGATTGATTGTAATTTTAATATTTATCTGCAAAAAAATTCTACTGCAAAGATAGTATTGGTAAAATTGATGCAATCTAAAAGTGAATATCATGTGCATATCGTGGGCGAGGGGGCGAATTTTGAACTATTTGGTGTTTCGATAGCAAACGCAGCCAACAATATTTCTATCACAACTATGGTGCATCATGAAAAAGGTAATGCGCAAAGTTATCAATACATAAAATGTGTAGGAGCCGATAGTTCATACACAAAATTTGAGGGCACAGTGCATATAGTAGAGGGAGCAGGAGGTTCATCGGCATATCAACAAAACAAAAATATATTACTTTCCGACACTGCACAGATTGTGTCGCGACCTTGGCTTGAAATATATGCTGATGATGTGAAATGTTCGCATGGATCAACCACTGGAATGATCAATGAAGATGAGATATTTTA
>JAVVZN010000402.1:0-1688 GCA_036650555.1 Rikenellaceae bacterium | reverse complement strand
ACAAACATATTGGCTTCAAAGTAGTTTATTTTGAGCGACAATAGATCTATGGCATACACACCTTTAATCATGCTACGACTCACTTTCGTGTCGTAGATGTTCATGTTTTCAAAAAGAGTTATATTCTTCTCTCGTCTAACAATGTCAGATCTTAAATCATCTTTATATAGTGCAGTAGCGCCTCCAGTGCCTGCATCGAAGTTGTCTATCTGGCGTGCTATGTGCCCTAGTGTAGGATATCTGCTGATTTGCGTGTTGCCAGTCATTCCTACTTTAATCTCAGAACTACTATTGCCACCCAACACGGGGCGATTATTTATGAGTGCCACCTTCAACCCAAGCCTTGCAGCTTGAACGGCAGCACATATGCCTGCCACACCTCCACCTGCTACCAAAAGATCGAAATTTCCATTCTTCACCAGTGGTTGTCTTGATGCTTTAGCTCTATCACGCGCAATTATATTTGGATCGTTTGATGGTGCTATATTTTTAGTTGTGAGGCATATCACATCGCATCTGCCATCAAACCCAGTAAGGTCTTTGAGCGTTATACACACATTTTTACTCTCAATATCAACCGCTCCGCCAGCTTCCCAAAGCCATCCTTTCTTGCCATTATCGCCAAAAGTAGCATCTAGCACTTTTGAATTTATTCCAATTTTAAATTTGCCTGGTCCCTCATACTGCGGTATCCAATCTTTTGTACGTACCCAAACGTAATATCTCCCTACGCGCGGAAGTGTAACTGTTGTAGTGGCATCGCTAACTATTTTCCCTAATCCATGTGCCATAAGATATTGCGATCCCATAATATCAATAAATTGAGCATCTCTTACCCAACCTCCTTTATCTTGAAATTGCTCTGTTTCAACCCATATATCATTATGTGCATCAATTTTAAAAGTAGATAGCACAGCAAACAAAAAAGCTATAATAAATTTCAGCATACAATAGTCATTAATAAAACCTACTGTTACAAAATTAAAATTATTTTTTAAACTTTCATAATAAATTGCATAAATAAATTATAATTATTACTTTTGAAACACCCAAAACATATAAACTATAAGAATATGAATTTAAAACATTTGTTAATTGCTGCATTGGCAACATGCACATTTTCTGTTTCAGCTCAAAGTCTAAATATTTACAGCGATTTTCCGGGAGGCAACATTATTATCGACAAAATAATGAGCGACACAGTATATCTACGTCCAGATTTACGTGACACTGAAGGAAATTGGTTTTATTGGTATTATGCAGTTTCTGGTGCAAAAGATCGAACCATAACATTTAAGTTCACTCGTGCCAATCAGTTTTCGACTTTAGGAGCCTCTATCAGCACCGATGGTGGCGCTTCGTGGAGATGGCAAGGCGCTAACTCAACGAAGACAAATCAATTTACATACCACTTCACTGACAACAACGAGGTGCGTTTTAGTGTAGGAATCCCATATACCGAGAGCAATTTTAAGACATTTATTGGAAAAATAGGTAAAAATCCCTACACAGAGCTCATATCTCTATGTTACACCGCAAAAGATCGCACTGCTGAGATGTTGAAAATACGTAATACCAAAAAAACATCTGTGGCAAAAGTTCTTGTTGTGGCGCGTAATCATGCTTGCGAGATGATGGGTAATTATGTGATGGAAGGAATAATATCGGGTGTATTGGCAAGTAAATAT
>JAVVZN010000401.1:0-1691 GCA_036650555.1 Rikenellaceae bacterium | reverse complement strand
ACTTTTTTGAGAAAAAAGTACGCACTTTCAGTGCTTCAAAAAACGAAAACACTCTTAGAGTGTTTTCGGGAGCTGCTGTGGCAGCTCCTAGGGATTTACCTAGAAGTAAGGCATAATTTTTACCCGGACAACAATAATGGCTATTTGTAAATGCTTTCTGGGATGGTGGTGGTGAAGTCGTAGTCACCCCATTTTTCTTTTATAGAGTCAAGTATGCTAACCACTTCGTCTTTGTCTGTTGAGGTGACTAGCTTCATGCGTGTTTCTTTGAAAGAGGGTAGTCCTTTGAAATAAGAACTCAAATGACGGCGCATCTCAAGTATGCCAACCTTATCGCCTTTTATCTCCAGCGAACGAGCAAAATGGCGTTTTGCTATATCTACTCTCTCGGATGTGGATGGTTGCGCAAGTAGCTCTCCAGAAGATAGATAATGGCGTATCTCGCGGAATATCCATGGCCGACCATATGTGGCTCTGCCTATCATTATGCCGTCTACACCGTAGCGAGAAAAAGCCTCTGCTGCTTTTTGTGGAGAGTCTATATCGCCGTTGCCTATGATTGGGATTGTCATCCGTTGATTGTTTTTCACTTGACCAATTAGTGTCCAGTCGGCTGTGCCTTTATACATCTGTGCGCGTGTACGTCCGTGGATTGTGAGTGCTTTTATGCCAACATCTTGAAGACGCTCGGCAATATCGCATATGTTTTTACAATCTTCATCCCAACCCAAACGTGTTTTTACTGTGACTGGTAGTTTAACAGCATCAACAATTCGGCGTGTCATCTCCACCATCTTAGGCACATCGCGCATCATGCCGCTGCCAGCACCTCTGCCAGCGATTTTTTTCACTGGACAACCAAAATTTATGTCGATCATCTCAGGAGCAGCGCTCTCTGCAATCAGTGCGGCTTCAACCATCGGTTCTATCTCGTGTCCGTAGATTTGTATGCCTATGGGGCGTTCGTAGTCGAATATATTTAGTTTTGCAACACTTTTACGTCCATCACGGATTAATCCGTCGCTCGATATAAATTCGGTGTACATCACATCGGCGCCTGCCTCTTTGCACATATAACGAAACGATGGATCGGTCACATCTTCCATTGGAGCAAGGAATAGGGGTTTTTCGGGAAGGATAATGTTGGCTATATTCATCTTTTGCTGTTTGAATGTTTTTGCAAAGGTAAAAATTATTACCTTTGTAGTCAATTGAAAATATTATTTAAGAGATGAATATAGAAAATTTTGTAACATTAAAAGCTTACGAGGCTGTAAAATCGCTGTATGGAGATATTGATCCGCAGATAATACAGGTTTCCGCAACACGCAAAGAGTTTTCAGGTGATCTTACCCTTGTGGTTTTCCCACTACTTAAAATCAGCCGTAAATCTCCAGAGCAAACTGCTAACGAGATAGGTGATAAAATTTTAGAACTTTTTACCGATATAGATAGCTACAATGTCATAAAAGGATTTCTAAATCTTAAATTCTCAAATAAATTCTGGATTGAGCGTTTTGCCGACATTGCTAAAAATGATAAATTTGGTTTCGCAGAGAAAACAGGTAAAAATATAATGGTTGAATACTCTTCGCCAAACACAAACAAACCTCTCCATTTAGGTCACATCAGAAACAATCTGTTAGGCTTTTCTGTGGCTCAGATTTTGGAGGCTTGCGGTAACAACGTGT
>JAVVZN010000400.1:0-1709 GCA_036650555.1 Rikenellaceae bacterium | reverse complement strand
ACCACGTTTGAAATTTTTACCTGACAACAAAATTCATAAACTCAAAAAACCGTAACCTTCTTTGAAGGTTACGGTTTTTTAAAACTATTTTAATTTTCAGGAGATATTCGACCTTTAATTCCAGAAAGGAGAATTATCGTCGGTAAGCTCTTTTTGTTTTAACATTTCAGCACGAAGACGTTTTATCAATGATGTATATTTTTTATCACTGCTTAAATCAGTAATCTCCATTGGATCATTTTTAAGATTGAATAGCTGTGTTGTGCGATCGCCTTTCACATGATACTCTATCAGCTTCCACTCTCCGTCGGACACTGCACGTTGAAAATCTCGATACCCATAATATAAATAATCACGAACCGATTTATCATCTTCTATCACTGGCATAAGACTAACCCCATCAACCGACGATGGTTTTGACGCACCTGCCACCTGGCATAATGTGGGGAAAATATCAATAAGGTAGCATAGTTTATCGGTTTTGCTACCGGCAGCAACGCCACCATGTCGAATTATTAATGGCACACTCACACTATGTTCATACACATTTTGCTTACCCATCAACCCATGTTGCCCAACAGCTAGTCCATTGTCGGCCGCAAAAACTATCATAGTATTTTCATACATGCCTTGTTCTTTTAGCGTTTGTATCAACCTACCGATGTTATCGTCTAAATGAGTGATCATGGCATAATAACTACGAATATGCTCTTTCACCTCAGATTCCACGCGAGGCAACGCAGCCAAAGACTCATCACGAATTACTAACTCACCATTATCAAACGGATGTTTCTTTTTGAAATTCTCAGGCAATTGCACCAATGCAGAATCATATTGTTGCAAATATTTCTCCGGCATACTTCGCGGATCGTGTGGCGACATATAAGCCACATAGAGAAAAAATGGATCGCTTTTATCTTTTTGTTCTGTAAGAAAATCAATGGCAGCATCGGTGAATATATCCACGGAATGTTTTCCTGAATAGATGTACTCTCCATCTTTATAATCAATTTTATTACTTCTATTCCACTCTGTTATCACAGGACGTTTTTTCCCATAACGTGCAGAGCTGTCGTAGTTATAGAGCGGCACATTCCAATGATCTGCCATCCCACCAAAGAATATATCTTTTCCATCAGAGAAACAACGATTGAAAGAGGCATAATCGCTATGCCATTTGCCAATGTGGTAGGTTTGATAGCCAACCTCACGCAGCGATTCACCGATAGTGGTGTGAGAAGAGGGTATTACTGCCCCATTCTTTGATAAATGATGAAGATACTTACCAGTCAATAACATAGCGCGACTAGGCATGCTCACTGCTCCCGACGTACCTCCCATGATATGAGCGTTGGTGAATACAACACCATCGGCAGCCAAACGATTTAAGTTTGGAGTGAGCACCGACTCTTTCCCTAACAGCTCAATAGTAGATCCACGCATGTCGTCGGCCAAAATAAAAACGATATTCGGACGTGAAGTTTGCGAGAAAAGCGAAGAAGAACACAATGCTCCGCTAGCTACTAATATAGGTAATTTCATCATCAATCTATCAATTATACAACATAATAAAAAGGTTTGAGTTATATCTATTAGCGTACGGTAAAATTTCAAACGTAATGTTAAATTCTTTTAGAAGCTGTTTGAATTTGTTACCGAAGTTATTTTAGAGCTATTTTTGTTTCTGTTTTTGTTCTGCAAATCCGATT
>JAVVZN010000399.1:0-1726 GCA_036650555.1 Rikenellaceae bacterium | reverse complement strand
CTTCCAATGAGAAACCTAAATGTATGGATGGTAGGAGTGTCGTTTCCAATCTATTTTCTGCCCCAAAAAAGTCGTATTAGTCAAGCGAAGCTAGCTGAATCAATGGCACAAATGCAAGCAGAAACAAATATTCGTGAGTTGAATAATAAAACGTTAGAGATAGAAACATCACTTCGTCGCTATGATGAAAGTCTACGGTTCTACACCTCATCGGCACTTAAAGAGGCAGATCAACTGACAAAATCAGCCACAGAGCAGTTGAAACAGAGCGAAACAAGTATCGCCGAATTTATTCAATCAACCACGTCGGCGCGCGAAATTCGTCGCGGATATATAGAAACAATTTATCAATATAATGTAGCAGTACTTGAATATGAGCTATATAAATAATTATTTGTGTCAGGTAAAAATTTTAAACGTGGTGTGTAATTGTATGATGTACTTTAATTTATAGCATATTTATGTGCTAGTGGGAGAGTGTTTATGGGAGCTGCTTACGGCAGCTCCTTGGATTCTTCTAAAGTATAGTTGGATTTTTGTTGGCTACCAAAAACTACAACGACCACTCTTTTTGATATTCTATCTCAATTTGATCACCGTTCCATTTCATTGGTAACCATAAATATCTGCCATCTCTTGCATCTTTTGGTCGCCATATATCGGCACAGAATATATATGTGTCGGGTTTGTCTGCAACTTTTATTATGTAGGTGCTTTGTGCGCCGAATGTTTTGTCGCTGCCCTCTCCTTTGCATGGGTTTTCGAGCTCTGTCCATTGGCCGAAAAGGTCGGTTGAATATGCCATACGTGCTTTGTTTGGTGCCCAACCAGTGCAGCCAGAACCTATAAAGTAATATTTGCCATTGCGTTTACAGATTGCAGGTGCCTCCATTGATCTGTTTAGAAAGAGGCGTTTGTATTTGCCTGTGTGCGAAAGATAGTCGTCGGAAAGTTCGGCAATATGGGTTGTGGCATTCTCTTCAGAAGAGAATATGTGATAGGCTTTATTGTCGTCGTCCACGAAAATTGTTTGGTCACGAGCCATTTGACCACCCTCTAAATCTCGCCAAATATAGGTCAAAGTATCGTTTTTTTCAGGAGCGTTGATAGGTAGAATGCCAGGGCATGATCTGCCATTGGTTACAAAAGAGTAGGGACCTGTGATCTTGTCGGCAACAGCCACACCATAATTAGCAGCTTTGTAGCCTTGTCCTAATATTTCAAGGTGGAACCACATCACATATTTACCTGTCTTTTTGTTGAACACAACTTTAGGACGCTCTAAGATACATCCTTTCGAAATAGGGTTTAATGTGTCGTTCTCAACTACTGCAAGTGCTATGCCTTCGTTTTTCCATGTGTATAGATCTTCCGATGAGTAGCATCCTACGCCTACTTGTGCGCGGTTACCCTCGTCGCCTTGCACTTTATGTTCGCCGAACCACCAGTAGCGTCCATTGTCGAATATTATTCCACCACCGTGTGCGTTTATGTGCGTGCTGTCGGTGTCGAGCCATAGCTGACCTGGGCGAAATGATTTAGTTTCATTTTTAGAGGTGCACGAAATTAGTACAGTGCTTAAAATTAATAATAGTGTTGGTAGATTTAGTTTCATTTCGTATTAAATAATAGTTATTTTCACAAAAGTACTATAATTTATCTTTTAAATAATGTTTTTTCTTAACTTTGTGATACTGCAAAATAGATCTAGCAAAATATAACAACA
>JAVVZN010000398.1:0-1735 GCA_036650555.1 Rikenellaceae bacterium | reverse complement strand
TCTAAGGTTCCAAGCGCATCCACCATGTTTCGCACCGATTTATTTAGCTTCAGCAGTTCATCTGTTGTTGCATGCATGGCGATTGCACTTTGAATTTTTGCACCTTCGGCACCAAGAATATTTGCAATTGCAGTCTCCTCCAGTGCCACCGATGCAATTAGGTCGCTGATTTGCTGGCTGTAGGGACCGGGTGGGCAGGTTGTGGTCGTCGTCGTGCTTGTGGTGCTTGTCGTAGTGGAAGTAGTAGTTGTTGTAGTTGTTGTAGTAGTTGTTGTTGTTGTTGTTGTTGTTGTTGTTGAGCAGATGGTTGTTCGGAGGATTGTGATTGCACGGGCGATTCACTGCGCATTTCGGATGAGTCGTTGCGACGTCCTCCCAGTAGGCGGATCTCGTCGGCACGTATCTCATAAGAATAACGTTTGTCGTCTTGTTCGCCCCATTCGCGACGACGAATTTTACCCTCAACATAAACTTGAGAGCCTTTTTTTATGTACATTTCGGCAAAATTGGCGTTGCGTTGTCCTATTATTACATGGTGCCACTCTGTGTGGTCGTTCCATGTTGTGGTGGTGGGGTTGTAGATTCTTTCGGTGGTTGCTAGTCTTATTCTAACAATTTTGTTTCCGCTTTCAAATACATGGACTTCCGGGTCTGCCCCTACATTTCCTAATAAAATAACTTTGTTGATCATGGCTTCGTTTTTTCGATTAATAAATCTTAACTGTTGCTTCTAAGAAGCTGGTTTAATTTCATAAAGTTTATCAAAGATAAATATTTTATGTTTTAAAAACAATATATAGTCTGAATAATTATTAAATTCGGAATAATCTTATTATATTTGAGTTTTAAAATGGTAAAACATATTATTTGTAATTACTTCATTCCTCATATAGATGAAAAAGCTTCTTATTCTTTTATTTTTTATCCCTTCACTTGTATTTGGGCAGGAGATTGCCCTTCGAGATGCGAAACAAGACAATGTTGATACATATCGTATTCCAGGCATCTCTACATCAGTCAAAGGAACATTGCTTGCAATATGGGATAATAGAATTGATAATTCACGCGATTTGCAAGGCGATATAGACATAGGCATGTGTCGTAGCAAAGATGGTGGACGTAGTTGGTTGCCGCTCCAAACGGTGCTCGATATGGGCACATGGGGTGGATTGCCTCAGAAGTTCAATGGGGTTAGCGATGCGTCAATACTAGTTGATGAAAATAGTGGCAGAATTTGGGTTGCTGGATTATGGATGCACGGCGTGCTTGATAAAGATGGAAAATGGATTAAAGGGCTAACAAAAGATAGTCAAAATTGGCAGCACCAATGGCGTGCAAGAGGTTCACAAAGTGGTCTTTCGCCCTACGAAACATCGCAGTTTCTGCTTGCTTATAGCGACGACGACGGTGATAGTTGGTCTGATCCTATAAATATCACCTCATCTGTCAAACGTCGGCAATGGTGGTTGGCAGCTCCAGCTCCAGGGCGTGGTATCACCCTTACTGATGGCACATTGGTGTTTCCATCTCAGGGTCGTGACTCAGTGGGCGAAACGTTCTCTAATATAATATATAGCAAAGATGGTGGTAAAACATGGAGCTCGTCAAATGCAGCTTCAACAAACACAACTGAATGTGCAGTTGTGCAGTTGAACGATGGCTCGTTGATGCTTAATATGCGTGATAATCGTAATGCTAAAGATAAAAGTAACACCAACGGACGTGCTGTTTTCAT
>JAVVZN010000397.1:0-1736 GCA_036650555.1 Rikenellaceae bacterium | reverse complement strand
CGTGAGCATTATCATAGCTCAAAATCTGTGAAATGTGTGCCGTTTCCGTGGAAAGTAATCCTACGGCACTTTTTCAGAGACGACTATTTATTCGAAATATAACGATTATATTTCTCTGAATAGAGATCATTGATTGTCACTAGTATGCCTGTTTCTTCAACATTGCCAAAATCGGGATTGCACACTGTGTCGAACACTTTCAGCGATGGCGATAATTTCATGTAGGCATTGATAAGCGGAGGAACCACCTCGCCATATTCACGTACACGTTTTACTAAGATTTTGTAGTCTTCGCTGTATGAGCCTGCGTTGTAGATGTTTGCCATCTTATCGTTGTCGTAGGTTATCTCTTTTGGAAAGAGTGGTGTGGTAAGATTCTCGGTGTCGGCAAAGTATGTGCGGAGGAAGTATATAAGTTCGTTTCTTGCATCGGCATTGTATTCTATATACATTGTTACCTTGCCAAAAAAATATTTTATGTGCTTGTTCTGTGCGGCAATAGCACCTATTCCCTCCCAAAGATTGTCGAGAGCAAATATTCCTTTTGGGTTGCCATTGTGTCCTTGATATTTAGGCTGAACAAACGAACGTCCGAGCTCAATCATGTAAGGCAGATATTCCGCTCTAAATTTATCAGAAAACTTGAAATAATGCTCTGTTGATAAATATTTTGTGTCGGTTGATTTTGAAACTATATATCGGTATCCTCCTAGAATGTCTTTTTCTGCAGGATTCCACACAATCAATTGTTTGTAGCCTTCACTTACAATGTCTGATTGGTCTATGTCGATTGATTTTCCAGTGCCGCCTCCTGCGTTTCTAAAAGAGAGCTCACGAAGTCTACCTATCTCACGCATTATGTTTGGACTGTTGTGATAATCAACTATATAAAGTTCATTAGATCCGCTTTTTGTATGTCGGAGTAGCTTATCAGCTGTAAGCTCTTTTTCGATGATGTCTTTGTCCACAGCATCTATTATCTCCTCGGCAATTTGTGTCATAAGCTATAATGTTTGTAGACGGTAGCATGCCTCTCGTATCTTTTGAGTGGTATGTTCCGTATCTTTTTCTTTTATTAGGTCCTCATAAGAAATTGGTTTTCCAAAAACAATTCGTATTCGGCTCTCTTTTTTCTTGAAAAGTTCTGAAGGTAATAGCATCATTTCCAAGTTTGCTTTGATGTTAAAACGTTTTCGTAAATATGCGAAGTTATAAAAAAAGTTTGAATTTAAACAATCCACCCACACCGGAATAATATCGCGTTCTCCTTCTATGGCTTTCTTTACAAAACTCTTGTGCCATGGTGGATCTTGTACTTTGCCTTCAATTCTTCGTGAGCATAATCCTGATGGAAAATAAATCATCGGAACATCGCTTTTCACCACTTTATTCAGCCCCTCAGCGTATAGAGAAACTTGCCTGCCATGTTTGTTTATTGGCGTAAAAAGATCTTTCACTGGGGTTATGTTCATGAGTATGTCGTTTACAACCACGCGAACATCACCAAAATGGTTGCTTATACATTCTGAAAGCACGAATCCATCAACACCTCCTAGCGGATGATTAGATGCAAAAATATAGCGTTTTGTAGAATCAATATCTGAAATTCCCTCCACTACGCGCTCAATTTTAAGATGATCTAAAACGGCAGTGATAAATTCAATGTCTTTTAAGTGCCCGTAGAGTGATAATATCTCGTTGATCTCTTGCTGGCATATAATCTTCTCAATAAATTT
>JAVVZN010000396.1:0-1748 GCA_036650555.1 Rikenellaceae bacterium | reverse complement strand
TCGCTAAAAAAGTGCCGTAGGATTACTTTCCACGGAAACGGCACACATTTCCCTGAAAAGCTGGTCGTGGGTTGTGTCACATTTTCAACTTATCGCAAGGTTTTTAATGCCATATGAGCTGCCGTAGCAGCTCCCGAAAACACTCTAAGATGGTTTTAGCCTAAAGATAAGGCTAAATTTTAGATAAACTTTACTATGCGATCAAATATATCTTTAGATGGTAACATGTTGCCTTGCGCATCTGAACAATCAACAATCTTAAATGTGTTGTCGAGTGTGGCTTGATCTAGATAGCATTTACGTACTTTCTCTTGAAAGGTGAGTGACGCCTCATGAATATCGCTTTTGCCCTCTAAGTAAAGCCTGTCATCGCCTTCACGCTCGTTAGTTAAGCTCTGAGTTGTGAATTTAAAAGGGACATCTAGGAAAATAGATAGAGTAGGGCGTATAATTTTATTATTACCATATTCCAAATCAAAAATCCATCGGCGTAACTTCTCACGTTGCATTGAATCTTCGATTTTAGCACATTGATAAGCAATATTAGAATATACATAGCGATCCACAATCACATATTTACCCTCATCTAGCCAACGTTCTATATTTTTTGACGCATCAGATCTATCACCTGCATAGAGCACAGCCACAATATATGGATCAACATCGTCTAAACCGCCGAAATCACCACGTAGGTAACGTGCAACAAGTTCTCCATAAAAAGGTGCATCGAAACGAGGAAAATGTATGTACTCAGTTTCTATGCCTTTCTCTTTTAGGTAGTTGCGTAATAGTTTTACTTGTGTTGATTTGCCAGCTCCATCAAGCCCTTCTATAACTAAAAACATATCTATTATTTTAACATTTTTACAGCCACATTAATAGCTTTATATAGTGCATCCACCTCACTGGTGGTGTTGTAGAATGCAAACGATGCTCTCACGCATCCACTCATAGAGTAGTGTTTCATTATTGGCTCGGCGCAGTGTGTGCCACTTCTCACTGCCACACCTTGTTTGTCGAGCAGCAGAGCAAGATCATAATGATGAATACCTTCTATATTGAAACTAAGTAGCGGACATTTAGATTCGGCAATGCCGTAGATTGTCAGTCCGTCTATATTTGATAATATATCTGTGGCATAGCGTAGCAATTTGTTTTCGTGTGCGTGTGCCTCTTTTATATTTATACTGTCTAAGTAATCTATTGCTGTTCCAAGTGCTATGGCACCAATAAAATTAGTGGTTCCTGCTTCAAATTTCAAAGGCACCTCGGCGTATGTAGTTTTTTCAAATGCAACGTGCGCCACCATATCACCACCACCCATATAAGGAGGCATGATTTGCAACAACTCTTCTTTTGCATACAACACGCCAATACCGGTTGGACCATAGAGTTTATGACCTGAGAAAGCATAAAAATCGCAGTCTAAATCTTTAACATTAACCTCACCATGAACCACTCCCTGGCAGCCATCTATCGCCACGCGCGACCCACGCTCGTGCGCTGCACCGATTATAAATTTAATATCGGGCATAGTACCAAGCACATTAGATGCTTGTGTTATGGCAACAAGTTTTACTTGTGGGGTTAATATCTCAAGGTATGCGTCGATGTCGAGCTCTCCTTTGTCGTTGAATGGAATAACTTTCAGCACTGCACCACTACGTTCACAAAGCATCTGCCAAGGCACAATATTAGAGTGATGTTCCATTTCCGACACCACAATATGATCACCTTTGCCAATAAAA
>JAVVZN010000395.1:0-1761 GCA_036650555.1 Rikenellaceae bacterium | reverse complement strand
GATGCAATCGGGATACGAACCGACAAATGCTCCACCATGCTAAAGTCATGCACCCCAGAGGCTTTAAAAGCCCCTTCATCTTTCGATCCGTAGTAGAGGTCGCCATTTGCAGGCACATATATGACACCCAACACTGGATAACCATCCACAACTTTTGCTATGTTTACGGTAAACTCGCCGTTACGTTTTATGAACTCTTTTGTGCCGTCGATAGGATCTACAATCCATAGTTGATTCCAGTTTTTTCTTATGGCGTATGCAGTAGAGGCTCCTTCCTCGCTGAGGATTGGAACTAACAAAGGCTCCAAAGCCTCAACAATAATAGCATGGCTTAATTTGTCGGCAATGGTAAGCGGAGAGTTGTCACTCTTACGTTCAATCATAAAATCAGATAATGGATCGTTGTAGACCTTCATTATCCGATCTGCCGCGCTTAATGCAGCCTTTATTGCTATCTCTAACTCTCTTTGCATCAAAAAATTTATGTAATATTAAACGTCAATAAATAATACATTATTGACATACAAAAGTAACAACAAGCACTAGGCACTTAATTTTCTACAAAAATATTACAAAAAATAACATATTACTAATTATACTATTAAAATAGGCATAACTACTTATTGGCATCACACCGATATGAATTTCACAACTTTAACACCCACCTTTTCATTAATACCATTTTTGATTTCTGTGCGTCGTAAGAAGAACTCATTTCGCGCAGACGAAGAGGAGAACACCACATATATTCTTCCATCGCGGAGAGTGATTTTCTGCGTTGCCTCAGCCAGACTATCTCCAACCACCTCACGCCAATAGCCCAAAGCGCGAGCTTCGAGCAGACCTTGCTGAGCTACTTTATCACTGGAGATTATTTGAGTGATTAGATCCCCTATTTTTATTGGTGCTGTTCTTTGCATTATTCATTTATTAAGGTTACTATGCCACTATCTACTGAGAAGAGTCGATAATCTTTATTTATGTTGTGAAGTATTGATAGCAGTCGAGTTTTGTTGCTATCGTTAATAAATATTTGACCATATTTTTCTGAATAAACAAGAGATAGCAACGCCTCTACCCTACTCATGTCGAGTTTATCGAATATATCGTCGAGCAATAATATAGGTTTTATTCCACTACGAGCATAAATCATATCAAACTCCGATAACTTCAACGCTATCAACATTGATTTTTGCTGCCCCCACGACCCAAAACGCTTTATGGGATGATCACCAATTTTTATCACCATGTCGTCGCGATGAATACCCGATGAGGTGTGACCTAAAATACGATCTTTCTCAAAATTTTTGATTAGCAGTGATGCGTAGTCAGTTTCAGACAACTCAGACCTATAACTTATCTGAATATCCTCGCGACCTAGCGATATTTTTTCATAAGCTTTCGACACAGCAGGCGAAAGCATTGATATAAACTCACTTCGTTTTGAATGTATTTGTGTGGCACACTCACAAAGTTGAAAATCTATGACATCCAACAATTCAATAATAGACGTCTCATCGTCTGTGCTTTTTAGTAGTTTATTACGATCAGTGAGCAAAGAGTTATAACGAATAAGCGATTGCAAATAGTTTCTATCTACCTGAGCTATCAAGACATTAAGAAACTTACGTCGCTCCTCTGCCGCATCATTGATGAGTGCGCTATCGTAGGGAGAAACCAAGATGGTAGGCACCACACCAATATGATCAGAAAGCCTCTCACAACGTTTATCACCTCGCTTGATGACCTTTTCACCACCTT
>JAVVZN010000394.1:0-1768 GCA_036650555.1 Rikenellaceae bacterium | reverse complement strand
ATCAAGCTTATGCACACAAAATTCTCACTGCTCGTCGCGGTGTGTTCTCCACAAATCGTAAGCTGGGAGGCATAAGCGGTTTTCCAAAGCGGTCGGAGAGTCCATACGATGCTTTTAGTGGGGGTCACTCTTCTGTTTCAGTTTCTGCTGCCCTTGGAATGGATGTGGCATCGGTCATACTAGGCAACGACAAGCATAGCGTGGCAATAATCGGTGATGGAGCCATGAGTGGTGGATTAGCTTTTGAAGGGTTGAACAATGCAGGTTTTGTGTCGAAAGATATTTTAGTAGTGCTCAACGATAACGACATGTCGATAGATCCTAATGTTGGAGCTTTAAACCAATATCTAATAAAAATAACCACTTCCTCACAATACAATAGGTTTAAAAACAAAGTGATCGACCTTTTACGTCCATTGCCATGTCTTCATAATTTCATAGCTAAACTGTTGGGAGCATTGAAGTTATCTATCTTAAAACGCGGTAATCTTTTTGAAGCTCTTAACTTCCGTTATTTCGGGGTCACCGACGGACATGATGTTGTGGAGCTAGTGCGAATCTTTAGCGATTTGAAAGAGATAAAAGGAGCAAAGTTACTACATGTTCTAACCACTAAAGGCAAAGGTTTTGCTCCTGCCGAGCATAGTCAAACACAATGGCATGCTCCAGGAAGATATAATCCCGACACAGGAGAGATAAAATGCCGACATAGCGATAAAATGCGTTTCCAAGATGTGTTCGGGGAGACGTTGCTTGAGTTGGCGCGTGAAAATAGTAAGATCATAGGTGTCACTCCAGCTATGTTAGCAGGGTCGTCTATGTGTATAATGCAGAAAGAGTTTCCGGAGCGAGTGTTCGATGTTGGTATAGCCGAAGGACATGCTGTCACATTCTCTGGTGGTGCAGCAGCAGCAGGGCTTTTACCGTTCTGTAATATCTATTCTTCTTTTATGCAGAGAGCCTACGACAATGTCATTCACGATGTTGTGTTGCAAGGTGTTGATGTTGTTTTCTGTCTAGATAGAAGTGGAATTGTTGGTGAAGACGGATCAACACACCATGGTGTTTTTGATATTGCGATCTTCCGTGCTGTCCCAGATATTATCATCTCTGCGCCTCGCAACGAACACGAGTTACGCGATCTTATGTACACAGCCTCGCGTGGTGGTCATGGGGCGATGGTCATTCGTTACCCAAGAGGAGAAGGATCTCTACTAGATTGGCATTCAGAATTTAAGATTGTGGAGATAGGTAAGAGTGAAACTCTTAGAAAAGGCAGCGATGTGGCTCTCTTATCGCTTGGTACTACCGCTGTTGATTGCGCAAAAATTGCATCTGAATTAAGTGAGGAGGGGATAAGTG
Source organism: Rikenellaceae bacterium (assembly GCA_036650555.1). Classification (GTDB taxonomy): domain Bacteria; phylum Bacteroidota; class Bacteroidia; order Bacteroidales; family Rikenellaceae; genus CAMQVM01. The sequence goes on along the minus strand of JAVVZN010000394.1, from coordinate 406 downwards.
TTGAGCACGTTGATTTGCGATTTGCTAAACCTCTCGACACAGCTATGTTACTAGATATTGGATCAAGATTCAGAAAAGTGATCACCGTAGAAGATGGTGTGGTGAGTTCTGGCGTAGGCAGTGCCATTGTTGAGTTTTTCAACGACAAAGACATGCAGGTGAAAGTGGTGCGTCTAGGGGTGCCCGATTCTTTTGTTATGCACGGTTCTGTTGCTGAGTTAAAAGCTATTTGTGGTTATGATGCAGATGGAATTAAACGCACAGTAAAGTCAATAATTTAAGAAGCTGTTTTAATTTATTAATTTCGTTCTTTTCGGCTCTTTTTGCCCCAATTTTCGCTCTATAAATCCTCATTTAGCTCGCTAAAATCGGATTTACAGAACAAAAACTAAGACAAAAATAGCTC
>JAVVZN010000393.1:0-1772 GCA_036650555.1 Rikenellaceae bacterium | reverse complement strand
ATATCAGAGTGGTGATATTTCTGGAAACAGCGAGAACATAAAGCACTATATCGGTGAGATGTATTTTTTGCGCGCATGGAACTATTTCAAACGGCTGCAAACACTAGGTGATTTTCCAATTATCACAACTGTACTTCCAGATGAAAGCAATGCTCTGATAAAGGCTAGTCAGCGCGCTCCACGAAACATGGTAGCACGTTTTATAATCGACGATCTAAACAAGGCGATAGAACTCTTAAAGACATCGGCACCCGGTGGTACCAACCGTATATCTAAAGCTGTGGCTCATCTTTTTAAATCGAGGGTTGCATTATATGAGGGGACATGGCTGAAAAATTTCAAAGGCACAGCATTTGTTCCACGCGGTGAAGGATGGCCAGGGGCTGCAAAAAACTACAACAACGGTTTCTCTATCAATATTGATAACGAAATAGATTGGTTTTTGTCGGAGGCAATGTCGGCAGCGTCTGAGGTGGCAAATCAAACACCTCTCACACCGAGAGATCCTTCGCACGACTTCACAACTTCTGCATCAAATCCATATTACGACATGTTCTCAGATACCAATATGAGTAGATATGGAGAGGTGTTATTATGGAAAGAATATAATTTGGCTTATCAGATAATGCACTCATCAAACATGTATCTGCAACGTAATGGAGGTAACACTGGCTACACACGTAGCTTTGTAGAGTCGGTGTTAATGACAAATGGATTGCCAATATATGCAAGCGCGTCGGGTTACAGTGAGAGTCAAGATGACTATGTGCAAAGTGTAAAGAATAATCGCGACTCACGTCTACAACTATTTATGAAAGCGCCAGGCGAAACAGTGTCGTATGCTAAAGGTGATATACATGAGAAAAAAGAGGGTTACCCCGATATTATCGGAGCACAAGAAACTCGTTACGTGACAGGTTATGCCATAAAGAAAGGTATGAATTTCAATCCAGACCAAAGTCAAACTGGCAAGACCACAGTTGGCGCTATCATATTCCGTGCATCTGAGGCTTACCTAAATTATATTGAGGCATGCTACGAAAAGACAGGCGCAATAGATGCTGTGGCAGCTCGTTACTGGAAAGCCTTACGTCAGAGAGCAGGTGTGGATGAAGATTTTCAAAGAACAATCAATGCCACAAACATGCACATTGAAGCGCAAGACGATCTGGGTGCATATAGCGCAGGACGAATAATTGATCCTACACTATTCAACATACGCCGTGAACGACGAGTTGAACTTATGGCTGAAGGTTTCAGATACGACGACCTACGTCGTTGGCGATCACTAGATCAATTATCATCTAGTAAGCATATAGTTGAAGGGATGAAAGTATGGGGAGTAATGCAACAGTGGTATGGCGACAAACTCATCACCTCAGGGGCAACACCAAACGTTTCTCCAAGTGAAAACAGTGAGTATCTACGTCCATATCAGATTATTAAAAACAACAATCTGGCATATGATGGTTATAGCTGGACACCTGCACACTATTTATCGCCTATTGCAATCGAACATTTTCTTCTAACTGCATCTTCAACATCTGATCTGAATAGTTCGCCAATCTACCAGAACCCTAGGTGGGGACTTAATGCTGGAGAAGGAGCTCGCTAAACACGAAATATTGCATAATATCAATTTATTGGTGTCAGATTAAAATTATGCTTTACCTCAATGCAAAACCATAGAAGCTGCCGTAAACAACTTCCGAAAACCCTCTTTGAGGGTTTTCGTTTTTTGAAGAACTTATTGTTATCACCTTTACTATAAG
>JAVVZN010000392.1:0-1773 GCA_036650555.1 Rikenellaceae bacterium | reverse complement strand
GTTTTTAATGCAATTTCAACTTATCTTGCAGATATTTTTAACTATTTTGAGAGTTAATTTATTGAATAGTAGACTGTATATGGGTTTTTTAAGGGACGACTAATTATGTATAAACCATAGACGCAAACGTCTATGGCAAGTGTATTATAACATAGAATAAGGAGGAAAATGAAAAAATATGTAGTTATGTTATTTTCGTTTATGGCATTGAGCGTTAGCGCACAAACCATAAAAGGAAAAGTTTTTATAGTTGATGAGGCTGAAAAAAAAGAGGGTGTTGTTGGTGCAGTTGTGCAGTGGGATAAAGATCAAACAGCAGTTGTAAGTGGTGCTGATGGGGAGTTCTCCATTAAAAAACCACATGGAAAAACAATGCTTATTGCCTCTTATGTTGGGTATCATTCCGATACTATTATTATAGAGAAGAATAATCCAGTGGAATTTATTCTTGTTCCTGCTGCAATGCAAATCGAGCAGGTCAATATCCGTAGTCGAAGAAGTAATGCTATCTCCGCTATTTCGATGGAGAAAAAAGAGATGATAACATTTGCAGGTCTGTGTAAGATGGCATGTTGTAACCTTGCTGAGAGTTTTGAAAACTCAGCATCGGTTACTGTGGGCTACTCCGATGCTGTGTCGGGTGCTCGTCAGATCAAACTGCTAGGTTATGCAGGCATGTACACTCAGATGCTAGATGAAACACGTCCTATCATGCGTGGGTTGTCTTCAACATATGGATTGGAATATACTCCCGGAATGTGGCTTAAAGGCATCCAAATTGCCAAAGGAGTCACCTCTGTGGTGAATGGTTATGAGGCTTTGACCGGTCAGATCAATCTGGAGCACCGTAAGCCAACCGATGAGGAGCCGTTGTTTGTCAATCTGTTTTTAAGTGATGACCTTCGTGCGGAGGCAAATGTCACCTCGGCACTTCAAATAAACAAGAAGTTATCAACGGTCATTCTTTCACATGTGTCGCTCGACAAGATGAAGATAGATCACAACGATGATGGATTTCTTGATATGCCGTTGAAAGAGCAATACAATATTGGTAATCGTTGGTTGTATGTGGCAGATAATGGCATTCAACTGCGTTACGGGTTGCGTTTCTTATACGAAGATCGTCGCGGAGGAGAGAAAAATTACACCCCAGACGATCGTTACACCCTAAAAAGTTATGGTTCAGAAATTACTAATAATAATTTCAATGCCTACGTAAAAGCAGGTTTCCCATTGAGAAAAAACAAACTCGACGAGTTAGATCCATTGTATGAGCAAGAAACAACATCGAATTTTGCCATTGTAACCGATTACGTATATCATAAAGAAGATGCCTTCTTTGGTATCAAAGATTATGCAGGCGATCAAAACTCTTTCTATACCAATCTTCTATATCAGATAAATTTTGGTAAGAAACATCAGTTGATAGCAGGTGGAACATTCACAGCCGATCTCTACAATGAATCGCTTATTGACCGATTTACAACAGGTAAAAATGCAGCAGGCAGCTATAATGTGGCGCGTAAAGATTATAACTTTGATCGTGATCTCTACACCACAGGTCTGTTTGGTGAGTACACCTTCAAGCTTGCCGATAAGTTTGATGCAGTGGCCGGTGTTCGTGGTGACTACAACAATCGTTATGGTTGGATGTTCACTCCTCGTGCACATGTGAAATGGAATCTTACCCCAACCACCGTTGTTCGTGGTTCGGCAGGTGTTGGTTATCGCATCATGTCGCTCCTTACTGACAACATGAGCATGCTCGCCACA
>JAVVZN010000391.1:0-1802 GCA_036650555.1 Rikenellaceae bacterium | reverse complement strand
AATCGGAGGGTTTGGTTTTTTTATACGTTATCGTGGAGACGGTTACGGTTTTTCAGCGACGGCTATTTCCGTGCCAGTGGACTTGAAAATTCCTACCAAAGCCATATATAATAAAAATAGTGTCGTGATGAAATCACGACACTATTTTTATTATATATGTATTTATTTTTCGTAGATCACAAAATCGAAAGGATATTCATATTTTTCTCCCCGCGGAAAACTTTTGCGTGAGCACTCTTTCCATATTGATTTGTTGATCATAGGAAAATGGGTGTCACCGTCATAAGCATGATCTATTTCTGTAATATACAAGCGATTGGCTTTTTCAAGTGATTGGCGATAAATCTCGCCACCACCAATGATAAATATCTCATCCTCCCCTTTGCATAGGTCTATGGCATCGGTGATAGAAGTTGCCACTAAGCATCCTTCGGCTTTGAAGTCTGGGTTGCGCGACACTATTATATTGCGACGATTAGGAAGCGGTTTACCAATGGATTGATAGCTTTTCCGCCCCATTATAATTGTGTGAGAGGTGGTTAAGGCTTTGAAATATTTCAGATCTTCAGAGATATGCCATATTAAACGGTTTTGATCGCCTATTACACCGTTTTGAGCTATTGCTACAATTATTGATATTATCATATTGCTATCGGGGCTTTGATTGATGGATGCGACACATAATTTTCTAATGTGAAATCTTCGTATTTAAAATCGAAAATATTTTTAACATCGCTGTTTATCTTCATTTGTGGCAGTGGATATGGAGTGCGTGTGAGTTGAAGAGCGGCCTGTTCGGTGTGGTTAAGATAGATGTGTGCATCACCTAGCGTGTGGATGAAATCACCTACTCCCAACCCACAAACTTGCGCTATCATCATGGTTAGAAGAGCGTAAGATGCTATATTGAACGGCACACCTAAAAATATATCGGCGCTGCGTTGATATAGCTGGCACGATAGTTTGCCATCTGCAACATAAAATTGAAACATGGCGTGACATGGGGGTAATGCCATTGTATCTACCTCTCCAACGTTCCATGCTGAAACTATTAACCTACGTGAGTTTGGTGTTTTTTTTATCATTTCCACCACATTTGCAATCTGATCTATCGTCCTGCCGTCGGCACATGCCCAGCTGCGCCATTGATGTCCATATACTGGTCCGAGCTCACCGTTTTCGTCAGCCCACTCATCCCAAATAGAAACTTTGTTGTCTGTAAGATATTTTATGTTTGTGTCGCCGCGCAAAAACCATAACAGCTCATATATTATTGAGCGCAGGTGTAGTTTTTTTGTGGTAAGCATCGGAAATCCCTCATTTAAGTTGAATCTCATCTGGTATCCGAACACACTACGAGTGCCTGTGCCGGTGCGGTCATCTTTTATAACTCCGTTTGCATATGCGTGTGAGAGCAACTCTAAATATTGTTTCATAAGAAATTTTGCGATAAGTTTGTTACAAAGTTAAAAATATTATCTACCTTTACCAAAAGAAAAATTGTTCAATTATGTTAGGTGATATACTATTGAAAATCGAAAAGATGCACGAATTTGTAGAAGATTGTGCGTCGAACGGTTCCTTGTCGCTTATTGACAAAGACATCATACTTCAAAATTTACGCGACATCTATTTAGACATGTCGAGTGTGAACGTGGGTGATCTGGATTCTGATTTTGAAGATGATTTTGAAAATGAGAATATAGTTTTATTCGACTCTAAAAATTCTTTGAAACAGATTGAGAATATTGATGAAAATAGAGTAAGCAATGATGCTGAGATAGAAAACGTTATCGTTGGTG
>JAVVZN010000390.1:0-1822 GCA_036650555.1 Rikenellaceae bacterium | reverse complement strand
TCGCTAAAATCGGAGTTACAGAACAAAAACTAGGACAAAAATAGCTCTAAAATAACTTCGATAACAAATTAAAACAGCTTCTAAGAAATAACTAGATAACTATAATAAATATACATAAATGAAAAATCTATTAATATTTATGTTGTCGCTACTCACTGTGACAACTTATGCTTCGGAGAAGTTAAACTCTTCAGCGTATCAAAAATTACATCCAGAAACCTTCAACAGTAAAGCTGTGTTTGACGCAGGAGGTGGTGTTGTGGCATATCTTGGTGGTTCTATAACTTATAATCCGGGGTGGCGCGACATGACAACCGATTATATTAAAAAGAGTTTTCCGAAAGCTAACATAAATTTTATTGCAGCAGGAATACCATCGTTAGGTAGTTTGGCGCATGCCTTCCGTATGCAAACCGACATCTTCGACAAAGCAATTCCTGATCTCATGTTTGTGGAGGTGGCTGTGAATGATCGCTCAAACGGTTACAGCGATAAAAACCAACTTTTGGCTATTGAAGGCATTGTGCGTCAGGCGTTGAGAGCTAATCCAAAAATGGATATTGTGTTTATGGCATTTGCCGATCCAGATAAATTGGCAGACTATGCAAAAGGTGTCACACCGAAAGAGATAGAAAACGAAAAAACAATCACCGACTACTACTCTATATCAATGATTGATCTATCGAAAGAGGTTTATGATAGAATAAAAAATGAAGAATTTGCTTGGGAAAAAGATTTTAAAGATCTGCATCCTTCACCATTTGGTCAGCAAATATATTTCAATTCCATTAAAACAGCACTCGATAATCTATGGAGCTCTAAGGCGGAAAAAGTGAGTTTGAAGATGCCAAAGCCTTTGGATAAAGCGTGTTTTGATAACGGACATTACGGTGAGATTGAGAGTGCAAACAGCGCTCCTATGTTTACTTACCACAAAAGTTACAAACCAACTGATGGTGTTGGTTTGCGTGAGGGTTTCTATGATGTGCCTATGTTGGTGTCGGAAAAGCCTGATCAAGCCTTTGTCTATAAGTTTAAAGGTAACACCATTGGTATTGCTATTATCGCTGGTCCCGACGCAGGTATGATTGAGTATATGATAAATGGTAAATCGCCTAAAATGGTAAACTTATTTACTCCGTGGAGTGAAAACCTGCATCTGCCTTGGTATATAATTCTCGAAACCGGATTAAGCTCTGGAACAAACTATCTTAGTGTCAATATAATACAAAATAAAAGCAGTAAGAGTAAAGGTAACGCATGTCGTATAGTTCATTTTCTTGTGAACTAAGAAGCTCTTTTAATTTTATTAATAAATTAAAACAGCCTCTAAGAATTAATAATCATATGTTATGAAAAAATTATTATTTATTTGTATTGCAATTATTTTCAGTTGTAGCGCATGGTCGCAAGATATGTCGGTCATGACATTCAATTTGCGTTTGGCAACTGGTAAAGATGCGCCATATCATTGGCAAGCCCGCACAGACGCTGTGGCGTATTGTTTGAAAAAAGAGAAACCGGCTTTGCTTGGTGTGCAAGAGGCTTTGCATGTGCAGATAGAATTTTTAGATTCGTTACTAACAGGCTATAAGCGTGAGGGAGTAGGTAGGGATGACGGCAAGACCGGTGGTGAATATTCGGCTATCTACTACGATGCTCGTAGATTTAAGCTTCTTGACGGAGGCACATTTTGGCTTAGTGAAACACCGTCGAAGGTGTCGATGGGTTGGGATGCTGCTTGCAGGAGAGTGGTGTCGTGGGTAAAACTTAAAGATCTGAAATCTGATCGGGAGTTTTGTTATATGAACACTCATTTTGA
>JAVVZN010000389.1:0-1830 GCA_036650555.1 Rikenellaceae bacterium | reverse complement strand
ACAGGTTGAATTTAGGCTCCACTACCACCTGTATAGATTTTGAATCACTTCCGTTAGTCAAATTAATTTTTGCCTCTCCTACGTGTTGCGCTGTAATTTCTCCACTGTTTGACACCTTGGCGTGAAACTCATTCTCTGAGTTATATGAGATAGGCTGTGTGGAGACTGCATCAATATTTGCAGTTTCTTCGTAATTCAAGACCATAGGCGATTTAGTGCTAACTTGAATGGTTTGGTCTTCATCTTTAGAGCAACCTGATAAAATTGCAACTAACAATAGAGCAGCGAGTGTAAAATTTTTTGTTTTCATTTTCCTTTGTATTTTAGTTTAACATTGATTACGATACAAAGGTGAGGACGATGTGTGCATTCAATCTGCACAATATAGAGGTACGTGCAAAAAAAGAGCTCAAAAATGAATTTGAGCTCTTTCTATTGTTTACGCAGCAGCATTCTGATTAATCTGCTCGATTATATGGATAATCTTTTGTGTATTGACTTCACCGAAAACACCAAATACTCCGTCTGTGTCTATTCTTGTAAATGGATCTTCGAATAGCATACCTGGATCAATAATCCCGTCAGTTGTTAGGAATTTGATAATAGTTGTAATAAACTGGTTTTGGTTTGCAGTTAAATTACCTGCTTGAAGAAATTCCGAAAAAGCATCACTTGCAGCTCGACTATCAAGACCTACTATTGAGCGAATAAAGTGTCCTAATGGCTTGTCTCCATAATTTCTAATAAAATCCTCTTTCGTGCCTCGTTCGTTACCATCGAAAAGAATGTTCTCGAGCATCTCAATATCACCATGTGTTAATGGGATATTGCGCTTAATCTTCTGAATAACCATATAGTCTTGATTTTCCCTTACATAAGTCTCGACACGTTGTTTGTAGCTTTCCGAAGAGGTATAAGTCGTTAGTACCTCATTAGGTTCGTCTGATATGTGTATCAACTCATCTTTTATGTCCGTGTAAACAATCTTACGCTGGTCTTTTTCAATAAGTTTGATTAATTCTCTAATCTCTGTTCTTACTTTTTCCAATGATATAACTGTAACATCATTGCTCCAAAAATGTGCGCTAACTATCTGTCTGAGGGTTTCTTCACGTTGTTTAATTATTGGCAACGTGCTTTTTTTGAGCAAACTTTTTCCAATGCAGGTTAGTTTGTCAATATACTTATCTGCCGGCTCATTACCATCTGTGATGGCAAGCATAAACCTAAGCATCATTAGGTCGAAATTTCGAGCATCTTCATCTTTATCCATAGGCACCGCCATTGGAGTTAGCAATTCAAATAGCTCTGCACTATCTGCGTTTGAAAGAGTATCTAATCGCTCTCTGACGCTATATCTATCCACTACTTCAAGCTTTTGTTTTACAACAAAACTCTTTCTATCCAAAGAGGTTATAGATAGGTGTATTGCATCGAGCAACGTAGTTTTATATTCATTCAAGTCAGAATCTCCGCTATCTGCATAGTCTGAAGATAGAGCCATAGAAAGCAATATCTGTGTTTCAAGAATACGCTGCGATACACTCTTTGGCATTTTTGTCTCAAAACCATCGGGGTTGTATTCAAAGAAATCAAAGTTACCGCAATAATCAAAGATAAGAAACTCCTTTTTGTCCTTTGATTTATCATCTTCATTCTCTGGAATACCAAATATTGCGGGACATAATCTGGTTCCTCTACCTATCATCTGCCAGAACTTTGATGATGAGCGCACCACTTTAAAGAAAACAAGATTCAATATTTCAGGAACATCTATCCCCGTGTCTAACATATCTACCGAAACTGCTATCTGAGGTTCCTTTGTTGGGT
>JAVVZN010000388.1:0-1853 GCA_036650555.1 Rikenellaceae bacterium | reverse complement strand
TGAGCGATCTAAAGAGTTGGATCAAATAGAGTTCAATTTAAGTAGTCAGCTCTCTACTCTCTTTAAAGGTGATGCAGCTGTGATATATCAAACTCAAAATTCTGTTAATATCGAATTTTCAGATTGTAAAATCTACAAAGATTCGATGTTGATTGATTCTGTTAAGTTGCTAATCAAAAATATAGCCCCTTTCTTAAACGCTAATTCTCATATAGGAATTGTGGTAGATAGCTATGCAGCAGAAAATAGTGGTAAAGCAAAAGCTTGTGAGGTGTGGAATTTAAGTGCAAAAAAAGGATTCACCGTGGCTAACGAGTTGATAATTAACGGCATTGACGTTAGCCGCGTTCAAGTGATTACACATGGAAACAGTTACTCTGGCACAGTGGCATTTCTGGATGATTGTCCGCTACATACAATAGTGAAACTAGTGCTTGACTCAACAGAGATAATAGATCTTTTAAATTCAATTTCAACTCAAAAATAATGAAAAGCATATACAAACGCATATTGCTCAAACTAAGCGGCGAGTCGCTTATGGGCACTGATAAATACGGAATAAATAGTGCTGTAATAAATAGTTACGCATTCCAAATTCGCGATGCAGTAGAGAGCTCAACCGAGATTGCCATTGTCATTGGTGGTGGTAATATTTTTCGAGGTTTGAGCGGTGCTGCCAAAGGTTTTGATCGTGTGAATGGTGATCAAATGGGCATGCTTGCCACAGTGATAAACTCATTAGCACTAGAAAGCGCATTGAAAAACGCGCGTGTCAAAGTGAAACTCATGACAGCAATTTCTATGGCTCCTATTGGTGAGTTATACTCCAAAAACAAAGCAATAGAAGCATTAGAAAATGGCTATGTTGTGATTATTGCAGGTGGAACAGGCAATCCTTTTTTCACCACCGACACTGCATCGGCTCTTCGTGGTGTGGAGGTGGAGGCAGATGTGATGTTTAAAGGAACTCGTGTTGATGGAATTTACACTGCCGATCCAGAGAAAGATTCATCTGCTGTGAAATTCGATGAGATTACTTTTGATGAGGTCATCTCACGTCAGTTGAAAGTCATGGATATGACTGCTTTCACTCTTTGTAAAGAGAATAAATTGTCGCTAGTGGTTTTCAATATGGATGTCGAAGGCAATCTTATGAAAGTATTAAGCGGTGAAAATATAGGAACAGTAGTAAAATAATAATCTCAATATTCAATATAAAGCGTATAAGTTATGTTAGAAGTTAAAGAAATACTATCGTCTACCGATTCTAAAATGAAAAAATGTGTTGAGCATTTTGAAAATCAGTTGATGGATATCAGAGCTGGCAAAGCATCTGTAAATGTTTTAAATGGCATTACCGTCATGAATTATGGTGCCGAAATGCCAATCAATCAAGTTGCTAGTGTAACAGTGCCCGATTCCAAATCGGTTCTGATACAACCATGGGATAAAAAAATGATCCAGGCAATCGAAAAAGCTATCATTGATAGCAACATAGGTTTAACCCCATCAAACAATGGCGATCAAATCCGCTTGAATGTTCCACCTCTTACAGAAGAACGTCGTAAAATGCTTGTAAAACAGGTGAAAACAGAGGTTGAAGCAGCAAAAGTAGCTCTTCGTAATGCTCGTCGTGATGCAATTGAGTTGGTGAAGAAATCACAGAAAGATGGCATGCCTGAAGATGTTGCCAAAGATACTGAGATGGAGATTCAAAAGCTAGTTGATAAATTCATCAAAGATGCAGATAGCACATCGGCAGCCAAAGAGAAAGAGATAATGACAGTGTAGCTTAACTGCACTGATAGAAACGAAATACCCCACTTAGAAGCTGTTTTAATTTGTTACCAGCA